>JAZQMD010000194.1:0-5726 GCA_045543215.1 Oscillospiraceae bacterium | reverse complement strand
CAGTAGGATAGCGCTCCACAAAGAACCCAAAAATACGTTTAAAAGATTGGTACACAGCTTGGCCAAAAATACTCGAAGGACGGTCACCTGGGTCCGATACAAAAAAAGTGCATAAATCATCGTACCCACCATGGTAGTGAGGGCATAGCCAGGAAAATATGCCCCTCCTGGATTGAGAAAAAAAGAGATGGTATCCTCGGCCAGACCGAATACCAAAGCATTCACCGGCCCACCTACCAGTCCGCATAGAGCCCTTGCCAAAAACCCCCATGTAACCCGCACTCCATCGGCCACAGGGATAGATGGAATATAGGATAGGGCGACACATGCGGCAATCATCAGAGCGGAAAACACTAAGGTACGCGGCTTTTTAAAATCACTGACAGCATCCCGCCAATAAGCGGTGGAAAAGGGTGTACGGTAAATGTGCATAAAAAATACCTCCTTTTGTGGTTCGGCAGCCCCAGACATGGGAAGAGCCGCACAAGGGAGGAAATAAACACACCCCAAACTGCGGCAGCGGGATGCGGAATACACACTGCAAGCTTAAAGCTTTTCGTCCAGCGGGCAACTCCCCGTCCCGCTGACACTGGCCCCCTCCGAGGCACTGCACGTATATTCCTACTCTGCCTTTATTGACAGTTTATTCCTCTTTTTTTCAGATTGCAAGGAAAAGATAAGAATATTACAGACAAAATTACAAAGAGTTGTAGATCCAATTTTGTCTATTTCTCCGTCAACTTGTGTAAATTTTTCTGAGACTAGCCCCACTCTTTTTATAAAGACGGGGACAAAGATTTTATCCACCTGCTTACTTCAGCCTTAGTTTTCGGACATGGCCTGGTCAAAGTGAGCATTGACCTGCTTGGTAAACTCCAAAGCAGCATTATACCCCATCTTCTTGTTGCGGTTATTCATGGCGGCCACCTCAATGATAATGGCCAGGTTACGCCCCGGCTTCACAGGAATGGTAAGCGTAGGCAGCTGCACCTCCAGAATGGAGGTATACAAACTCTCCGCACCCAGGCGGTCATACATGGCCCCGTCCTTCCATGGCTCCAGATTGATGACCATATCAATATCAGTCTCCCTTTTGACTGCCGACATACCGAATAGTCGGCGTACATCCACCACACCGATGCCTCTTAACTCAATATAATGACGAATAAGCTCGGGAGCAGTACCCTCCAGGCGATTTGTAGCAATACGCCTAATCTCCACCGCATCGTCAGCAATGAGACGATGGCCCCGCTTAACCAGCTCAATGGCCGTCTCACTCTTCCCCACGCCGCTTTCCCCTAGGATAAGCACACCTTCGCCATAAATATCCAGCAACACCCCATGTCGTGTGATACTTGGCGATAGGGCCTGCTTTAAATAGCTAATTAGCGTACTCATAAAGTTCGAAGTAGTTTCCTGAGTCCGTAAGATAACCCCCTTATGCTTTTCCGCTGCCCGGATACATTCGGAAAAGGGCTCAAGCCCTCGAGATTGAATAAGGGCTGGAAAATCATAGGAGAACAGCGCATCAAAACTAGCAAAGCGCTGCTCTGGCGTCATCTGCTTGAGGTAGGAAGTTTCTACCAACCCAATCATCTGGAGGCGATTTACATCAAAATAGTCGAAAAATCCTGCAAGCTGAAGGCCAGGTCTGTTTACATCATGGGTTGTAATCAGTCGATTTTCATACCCCTCCGTTCCCAACAGAACATCCAGATTAAAGTTTTCAATAATTTTTTCCAGCTTGACGCTATGTATACGTTCCACAAGTCGTCTCCCCTCTCGTCATATAAGCCGTAGCGATCTTTCTCCAAAGCTTAGCAACCTGACTGCATAAATACAAATTGGTTTGCTGTATTCTTCTCATCTTCCGGTAAAGCTGGGAAGAAAAATAAACCAGGAAACAAAATAATGTCTGCTTTTTGATTATATTACCATAAATATTTCTTAAAAAAATAGTCCTTTCCCAAAATTCCTACTTGATTTTCCCCAACAGTTCTGTTAGTATATGAAAAGCGTCTTTCTTAATATGTAATTTTGACCAGCGAGGAGGTTTAAGTCATGGCCAAATGTGATTTTTGCGGTAAGGGCGTCACTTTCGGGATTCGGGTTTCCCACTCTCACCGCCGTACCAATCGTCCCTGGAAGCCCAACGTCAAGCGCGTAAAGGCGATCATGAACGGTGCCCCAAAACATGTTCATGTGTGCACCCGCTGCCTCCGTTCCGGCAAGGTCACCCGCGCGGTGTAAGCCATTATCTGTTATATTAAAATGCTCTATGCCCTGTGCATGGGGCATTTTTTATAAGAACGGTCCTTTCCACAAAAATTGTGGAAAGGGCCGTTTTGTCACACTATGCGTGAAGCCAGCTCTCCTCAATCTCATGCTTTTTTGCCCTGCCCATCAGCTCGTTGAACGCTGAGCCAACATCTCTGCCTTGGTAGAACACCTCATAGGCGGCCTGGACAATGGGCATCTCCACCCCCGTTTTATCCGCCAGTGCTTTGGCCGTAGCTGCGGCATAGTAGCCCTCCACCACAGCGCCGATCTCTCCCAGCGCCTGATCCACCGGCATCCCCTGTCCGATGAGGATTCCACACCGCCGATTACGGGAATGCATAGAGGTGCACGTAACAATCAGATCTCCTACTCCGGCTAGCCCGGCAAAAGTTTCTGACTTGGCTCCTAAGGCTACCCCTAACCGGGCCATCTCCGTCAGTCCACGGGTCATAAGCATCGCTTTGGTATTATCCCCATACCCCATACCATCACAGCAGCCAGCACACAAAGCAATCACATTTTTCAGGGCGGCTCCCAACTCTACCCCCACTATATCCGGAGAGGAGTAAACTCGGAAACGCCTGTTCATAAACAAATCCTGTACCAGTTCTGCCGCTGCCTGTGACTTGCTAGCCGAGACAAGGGCGGTAGGTATTCCCCGGCCTACCTCCTCCGCGTGAGAGGGGCCAGAAAGCACCACCACAGGGTAGCCATTCCCCATCTCCTGTTCAACAACTTGGGACAGGCGCAGGGATGTGTCCTTCTCAACTCCCTTAGAGACCAAAATCAAAGCCGTTCCTTCCCGGACAATAGGGGCCAATCGACTAACCGTAGCTCTCACTGCAAAGGAGGGGGTTGCCAGGACAACTGCCTGGCAGCCTGCGGCAACGGCCATGTCATTGGTTAGAGAAAGTTCCTTTGGAATTGCAATTCCCTTAAGCAAAGGATTCTCCCTGTTTTGGCGAATAACATCCAACTCCTCCGGGAAGAAGGACCAAAGCGTCACATCATGACCATTTTCCAGCAACAGCAACGCCAGAGCAGTACCCCAGCCACCGCTTCCCAATACAGTAATTTTCATAAAAACCCTCCATGCGCCTATTACGCACGAATCAACTAGATACCCACTCAAGAGTAAACCCTTGTGTAATATCTTGGCGTCCTCCTGGCTATGAATCCTTCTTTTTTCCGTGCAAAGAAAATCTAGGCTCATTTCCCTTTATCATACGCTCAAGGTTACCCCGGTGTTTCCATACCACCAATCCACCACACACGGTCGCACAAGCCAGACAAATCGGATCCCGGAACACAAACCATGTGGCAAAGGGAAAGGAAACTCCCGCCCAGACCGAGCCCAAAGATACCCAGCGGGTTAGGATACTCAAAATAAGAAATCCACCCCATACCACCAAGGCCACCCGCCAATCCACCATTAGCGCAATTGTGCCTCCGGATAGGATCCCCTTACCTCCTTTAAAATAGAACATGCAGGGAAACATATGGCCTACCAGACAGAATAGTCCAGTCCAATATTTAGCCAGAACCCCCATCCCCGGCCAGCCTACCAGCCATACTAACAACAGACCAAGCCACAGGGCAAAAATTGCCTTTACCACGTCGGAGAGAATAACTACCAGGGTTAATTTTCCTCCAAATACCCGGTAGAAATTAGTCAATCCCGCATTGCCGCTGCCATGATTACGCACGTCATTGTGCAAAATATATTTGGATACGATAATCGCCCCGTTGGAGCAGCCCAGGAAATAGGCTGCAAGCCCGCTGATTACCGCCAGTGCTGCCAATAGCAGCGGGTTTGGAATAGCACTCATCACATGCCAATCAGCCCCCCCGTTTACCAACGCGCGAAATGACTCCAACATTCCTTATCCCTCCTTGTCTCCCTTCTGGCGAATGGTTATCCGGATAGGTGTACCCTCCAGACCAAAGACATTTCTAATTTGATTTTCCAGGTATCTCTGGTAGGAAAAATGGAACAGTTTTGCATCGTTGCAAAAGATAACGAAATGTGGTGGCTTCACCCCGATCTGGGTCATATAATAGATTTTCAAGCGCCGCCCCTTATCAGAGGGGGGCTGCACCCGGGCCACAGCATCGGAGAGTACCTGGTTGAGCATACCAGTCGTGATACGCAGTGCCGCTTGGTTGACCACTCGGTTTATTACATCAAATAGCCTATCTACTCTGGCCCCAGTAAGAGCTGACAGAAATACCACCGGCGCATAGGTCATATAGGATAAATCCCGCCGTACATCCTCAGTCATACGGGACATTGTCTTATCATTCTTCTCAACCGTATCCCACTTATTCATCACAATGACCGCTGCCTTCCCTGCATCATGGGCTAGCCCGGCAACCTTGGTATCCTGCTCGGTAACACCCTCATTGGCATCAATAAGAATCAGGCACACATCAGAGCGCTCAATGGCCATAGTGGACCGCAAAACAGAAAATTTTTCTACCCGGTCATCCACTTTCGACTTCTTTCGCATTCCGGCGGTATCGATGAGTAGGTACTTCCCCTTCTCATTTTCAAAATAGCTATCCACCGCGTCTCGGGTTGTACCGGCCACGTCGGATACAATAACCCGTTCCTCCCCCAAAATACGGTTGACTAGAGAAGACTTCCCCACATTTGGTTTGCCAATAATGGCCACCTTGACCACGTCCTCTCCCTCTTCCTCCTCCTCCTTGGGGGGGAAAAAGGCAAAGCAAGCATCCAGCAGATCACCAGTACCGTGACCATGTACTGCGGAAACAGGGATAGGATCCCCCAAACCCAGATTATAAAATTCATAAATATCCGGGTTCAAAAGACCAATCTGGTCCATTTTATTAACCGCCAGTACCACTGGCTTACGCGCTCGCAGCAACATGCCTGCCACATCCTGGTCAGCGGAGGTCAAGCCTGTTTTAATGTCACACACGAATACGATGACCGTAGCATTTTGGATGGCAATCTCCGCCTGCTCCCGCATGAAGGACAGAATCTGATCATCTGTCCCCGGCTCTATACCCCCAGTATCCACCAGATCAAAGGTACTCCCACGCCATTCACAGGGGGCGTACAATCGGTCCCTTGTGACACCGGGAATGTCCTCCACAATAGATAGACGCTGCCCGGTCAGCTTATTAAACAGCATCGATTTGCCAACATTGGGCCGGCCAACAATGGCAACCAGTGGTCTTCCCAAGTCATCCACCTCCACTCTTAACAGTTAAACAACTAAATATAGTCACTTTAATCTTAGAAAAGGAATCTTATATTCCTTTGTCTGTATCTTTAATTTTAGTTTAGTATACCAAAATGGGACACAAAAGGAAAGGGGAGGTTTTTCCAAACCTCCCCTTTTCCTTCTGTTAAAATTACTCCGCCGCCTTGATGGTCAGGGTAAGTCGGAGGCCAAGCGGTCTTAGGAAGACAAATT
>JAZQMD010000193.1:0-11593 GCA_045543215.1 Oscillospiraceae bacterium | reverse complement strand
ACATGGCTACGATCCGACTTCCCCTCAACAGTAAAGCAAAGAAACCGTTTGGGCCCTGTACCGGCAATATGCCGTAGGGCGGAAAGTGATGTCACTGTGAGGGGCATAGAGATTCCTTCCCCTGCCCCCTCCCGGCAGGAAGCACAGTGGAGTACCCCCTCCGTCAGGTTAAGACAAGGTCCTTTCGGCTGAGGCACACCGCACACAGCGCAGGCATCCAGCAGCGGCCCATATCCTGCCTCGCACAGTAAGCGCAGCTCAAATGCCGCCTTCACCAGCGGCAAGGGCTTATCCAGCTTATCCAGCGCGTATAAACAGTTGAGGAGAAGAGAGAGCAGTTCCGGCTGGGGTATCCCCTCCTGTGCCACCGCCTCGGTCACTTCAGCAAAATAGGTACCCAAAGCCAACTTTTCCAGATCCCCCCGCAATCCTCGGAATTCTTCCAGTGTAGCCGCCTCGTTGAGGGTAAAGTAATTTCGGTACTCAAACAATGTCACCTCCGACCACACCAGTAACTGAGAAGGCGCAGCCAAAGCGCTTCCCTTCCGTCGGCAGCCTCTGGCCCTTACCGTCCGTTTCCCACCCTCAGCAGTTAGGACAGTTAAGATCTTATCCGACTCTTTATAGACGGTCTCCCGAAGAACCAGGGCCTGGGTAGCAATGTGCATAACGACTGTCCCCTTATGTACGGATCGCCCTTTAAAGGTGATCCGTATTTTCTGACGGAGCTGCACAAGTCATGCTGCCCCAAGTGTCTTCCACCTGTAAACGGGTTCCCAACCATGCCTCTGGCAAGCCGGTAGCCCAAAATAAATCCCACAATCCTTGTTCATCCATGCTATTAACCCCCATATCAGCAGTTAGCATGAACAAAAGCAGGATGATTATGTGAGGGAATTTTTGTGCGTTAATCCTCTGTATACCCAAAATTCTGAATGGCAGATGGATTATCCCGCCAATTTTCCTTCACTTTTACCCAAGTCTCCAGATATACCTTTTCTCCCATAAATGCCTCCATATCCTCCCGTGCCTGGGTGGACAGTTTCTTGAGCATGGCCCCCTTCTTCCCGATAATAATACCCTTGTGGGAATCCTTCTCACAGTAGATGGTGGCATGGACATCAATAATACCGTTTTCCCGTTGGGAAAATTTAGTAATCTCTACAGCGACTCCGTGGGGAACCTCTTTATCTAGACAGCACAGCAACTTCTCCCGAACAATTTCTCCCATGATCTGCCGCTCGGGCTGATCTGTAACCACATCCTCTGGAAAAAGCTGAGGGCCCTCAGGCAACCACCCATCCAGGATGTCCATCAACTCCTGCACCCCCTCACCGGTGCGGGCAGAAAGAGGCATAATTGCATCCCAGTCATAGGCTTCTCCATAGGCCGCCATAACGCCTAAAAGCACATCTTTCTTTACCATATCTATCTTGTTAATGACTAATACGGCAGGAATCCCCAGAGCCCTAATCCGGGCAATCAGCTCCCCCTCCGGAATTCCGATATGAGGGACAGGCTCTACCAGTAGCAGTAGCCCATCCACATCAGCCACCGATGACTTAACTACCCGCACCATATAGTCTCCAAGCCGTGTGCGGGCCTTGTGCAGACCAGGGGTATCTAGAAAAACGAACTGACTCTCCCCCCGGTTAACTACTGCTGTAATTCGGTTCCGGGTTGTCTGTGGCTTGTCCGAAACAATGGCGATCTTCTCTCCCGCCAAGGCGTTTATTAAGGTGGACTTGCCTACATTGGGTCGTCCGCAGATGGTAATCATTCCGGATTTTCTGATGTCCATAGGTGATCCTCAACTTTCTTGAGCATTTTTCTTATATCAGAAGACTACTGCCGACCAATTTTCAGACTTTCCAAAATGGTCTCCTCCCGCCCTCGCATCCTGGCCTTCATAGGACCTTCGTCCAGATGGTCGTAGCCCAGCAGATGGAGTACCGAATGGACAAGCAGATAGCTCAGCTCCCGCTTCAAACCGTGGCCATACTCTTCCCCCTGAACTGCCGCTCGCTCCAGAGAGATACATATGTCTCCCAGAGGGACCAACCCAGTAGCTGGATCTGCCTCCCTCGGCGAAGGGGGCTTTCCCGGTGACAAATCAAACATGGGGAAGGAGAGCACATCGGTGGGCCCATCCACCCTCCGCATATCCAGATTGGTCTGGTGGATCCCTTCATCGTCCGTAAGCAAGACATTAATTTCACAGGGCACATTCACTCCCTCAGCGAGCAAGGCCGCAGTGATAACTGTTTGCACCAGTTCCTCTGTCCAGGCTAAAGCCTCCGTCTCGGTGGAAATCAAAATTTGGTGTTCCCTATTCATGGAGAGCCCTCTTATGGACTTTCCTGCTTTGACAAAACATAACAACATGGCCCCCCAGAGAGATGATAAGCTCTATCAGTTCCCAAACGATTTCTATCATTGCATTCAACCTCTTTATTTATGCTTTTTCCCTCCGCTCCTCCTATCCTCATCCTCCTGATAGGCTTTAATAATGCGCTGCACAATAACGTGGCGTACCACATCACTCTCATTGAGACGGCAGATGACCACATCCTCCACCTCTCGCAACACCCGCATGGCCTCCTTCAAACCTGAAACCTTCTCCCCTGGCAAATCGATTTGGGTGATATCCCCGGTGATAACAATCTTGGAGCCAAACCCCAGCCGGGTAAGGAACATTTTCATCTGCTCCCGGCTGGTGTTCTGGGCCTCATCCAGGATAATGAAGGAATCATCCAGGGTGCGACCCCGCATATAGGCCAGAGGAGCTACCTCAATATTTCCCCGCTCCAGATATTTCTGATAAGTCTCCGGGCCAAGCATCTCGAACAGGGCGTCATAAAGTGGCCGCAGATAAGGATCTACCTTACTCTGCAAATCACCGGGGAGAAAGCCCAGCCGCTCCCCCGCCTCCACCGCCGGACGGGTAAGAATGATACGGTTGACCTCTTTTGCGCGAAAAGCAGCCACCGCTGCTGCCACCGCCAGGTAGGTTTTGCCGGTTCCAGCAGGACCAACCCCCAATGTAACAGTGTTTTTGATAATTGCCTCTACATATTTTTTTTGCCCAATGGTCTTGGCCTTAATGGGCTTTCCCTTGGCCGTAACACACAGAACATCCTTAGCCAGATCATTGATGCGATCCTCATTCCCGGTGCGCACCAGCTCAATGAGATAGCGCACATTCTGCTCGTTGATGGGCTCTCCCCGTCCGGAGAGAGAAAGTAATCCCTCAATGGCCTTCACAGCCAGCATCACATTTTCCCCTTCTCCAGATATCTTCAACTCGGAATCCCGGGTTACCACCCCCACCTGGAGCTCCTGCTCAATCAGGCGAATATTTTCGTCAAAAAGGCCGAAGAGACTGACGGCCTGCTCCATGCGCTCCAGGCTAATGGTCTGTTCGATCATATGGTCAACACCTTGCTTTTGTAAAATAGACCGCCGGTTAGCCTTCTGCTGTACTCTCTTGTGGTGTACCGGGAATAAACCCAGTATCTCCCTCCCGGAGGACGGTCTTGCCGATCTGCTCCACGCACTCGGCCAGGAGGCTGACGGTGAGCATATCCCCTTCCACTCCGGCTGCGTAATCCACACGGACGCACTCCCCGCCGGTTTCCTGCAAAATCTCATCTAGCTCCCTGCGCAGGCTATCCTCCATTAAGGAAATAGCTGCATCCCGGTTTAGTTCCCCGGGGGAGAGTGTATAGGCCCTGACGGTCTCCCGTGTAAGGGATAGGGGCAGCGTCCAGCCACCTGGCAGGATAAAATTGGTTGTCTTTGTTATTTTATCATACCTATCATAAGAAATTCCACTATTTTGATAAAAATTTAGCCGGTTTCCGAAAAAAGCCGCCGACCAAAAGGTACGCTTCTGCCCCGTATAGGCCTTAAGCTGGACGGTCAGAGGAAGCTTAGCCTTTAGAGTACGCCAGGTTCGGGCAGTCACTGTTCCGGAGGCATGAACCACATAAGATCCCATGTCCACCTCGGAGAAAGAGGTTTCTGGCAAATCCATAAATCCGGTGATAAGTACATCCCCCTCGGCAACCGTGTCTCCCTCCTCTACCAGAGCCTGACCTCCCGTGGCCTTTACATCCAACACGATACCCGGGGCCACCGAGACTATGTCTGCCGGGATCGTTTGATCCAGCAGCTGGGGTGGAGCATCCGCTTCCCGCACCATGACCTCTGCCCGGCAGCCATAGAGATTCACCGACAGAAAGGAGAGTTCATTCAAAGTGATGAGGGCACGATTGGCAATATCCTTCTCATCCAGAGCGGGCCCATAGGCGCCCGGCTTCACCCCCAGTCTCTTAAGCTCCGCCAGAATTACGGCGGAGGAAACCGACTGGTTACCCGTTACCTCCACCACCAGAATAAATTTAGAAAGTACCGCCAGAGCAGTTAAACACAGAACCAATCCCGCCAGAAAAGCATACCGCCGCCGCAGTCTCATCGCCAGGGCAGGCAGACCGCCCGCCCTGGGTGCCCCAAGCTCGCACATGGCCTTTTGCGCCAGGGTTTTGAGCTTTTTCCAGTCCCAGAAGGAGATGGTGAAACGGAAGGTAGTCTGGTCCACCCACTCCAACCGCCAAAAGGCCACACCGTGAGTGGCGCAAAGGTTGATAAGTCGCTCAGGATAAGCCCCCACCGCCTCTACACTCACTCGCCCACGTAGTAAGTTGGCGATCCACTGCATTTCCGTTCCCCCCTCTAAGAAAATTCCACCGCAGCAATGTGTCCGGTGATGAGTAGCTGGGCAGGATCCATAGCCCGCAGCTCCAGTCCACTTCCCCGCACCCGAACCACCAGCCTGCCGCCGGAGATATGGATTTCCTCACTGCCGTAGGCCAAAATCCCTTTATGATTCTCCATGCGAAGTTCCCGATCCCCCAGCAGCTCAATACGGGGCAACCCCGTGAGAATATCACTTGGGATATCCAGGGCCGCAGATGTTTTTTCCAAAAAGGATTCCTTTCGTTGCATGACGCTCCACCTCTGGTAGAACATATGAAAAAAGCTGGAGTAACTTGCTTGTCCCAGCTTTTTTATTGCATAAAATTTTCTCTTATTGTAAATTTGCTTGCTGGGACATGCAAGAAAATCCTATTTTTTTCATAGGGTCTTTTCAAGGAGGTGCCTCTATGCTTCGTTTTTTTACCCGTCCCGCCCTACGGGAAGGAGTTTGGACAGCCGCCCTGTTAACCGCTACTTTGGCTATGGTTCTGGCCCCCGGCCAAGCCATGGAAGGGGCCCGTAGCGGCCTGACCCTATGCGGTAACGTTATTATTCCCTCTTTGTTTCCCTTCCTCATCCTGTCGGCCCTGGTGGTAGAGCTTGGACTGGCAGCCAAAATGGGCAAAGCCCTTGGGCCAATGATGGCCCCGCTGTTTCGAGTCAACGGCTCCTGCGCCGCTGCGGTTGCCCTGGGATTCATCGGCGGCTATCCTGTAGGGGCCCGCACCGCTATCAACCTATACCAGAAGGGTTTTTGCTCCCGATCTGAGGCACAACGCCTGCTGGCCTTTTGCAACAATTCAGGCCCAGCCTTTATTCTGGGCGTTGTGGGGGCAGGTGTTTTTTCCGACAGCCGGGTCGGCCTACTGCTTTATTTTATCCATGCCCTGGCCTCTTTGTGCGTTGGTTTGCTCTTCCGCTTCTATGGCAAGGGAGAACAGCGCTCCCCACATCCTCCCGCCCCCTCCATCGGAGCGGTACGATTCTCCTCCGCCTTAACGGGTGCCGTATCCTCTGCCCTTCAGAGTACTCTTGGGGTATGCGCCTTTGTAGTATTTTTTTCCGTAGTCATCTCTTTACTCTCCCACTTCGGTATCTTCTCCTCCTTGGCTTCCGCATTAGCGCTCCTCCTTTCCCCCCTTGGTATGACAGAAACCTGGGCCCGACAGCTGCTCACTGGGGTACTAGAAGTCTCCTCCGGCGTATGGTCCCTGTCAGGTGGAGAGAGCATGGATGGCCGTATTTCCATGGCTGCCTTCCTCCTGGGCTGGGCCGGTCTATCAGTTCACTGTCAGGTTCTTTCTTTCCTTACCGAAAGCGGCCTAAATATGGGAACCTATGTGGTTGGTAAAGTCCTTCATGCCCTATTTTCTGCTGGCCTTACTACCCTAACACTGAAAATTTTTCCCCTGTCCCAGCCCGTATCCGCCTATCTGTCTGAGACGATAGATAGCCTTGGAGCACTGGATTTTTCCTCTGTCCTGACAGTCTCTATTCTTTCCGTGGCGCTTACCTGGCTGGCCTTTCTCTTCCCAGTAGCTGTCTTGATGAAAAAAAGCAGTGGTAAGAAACGAAAAAATGTAGTATAATAACGAAAAAACAAAAAAGGGAAGGTTTCCTATGCTCTTTTCAAAAGATATTCCACCATGCTGTATTTACTGTCAACGAGGGGTACGCCTGGGGGAAGATAAGGTCATGTGTCTGAAAAAAGGCATTGTGACTGCCGCTGGCCAGTGCCGCCGCTTCAAATACGATCCTCTCAAACGGGTACCCCCAAGATTCAAGGTTCTGGACTTCTCCAAACTGTCTGACGAGGATTTCACCTTATAAGTATTCAGGCTCCGGTCATTAGACCGGAGCCTTTGTTGTTGCCCTTTCCTCCTCTCATCAACTGGTGGCCTCCTACTCCAGGTTCACTGAAAATGGAAAAAGAAGGAGTCAGGAAATCAAATAATCCCCTGACTCCTTCTTTTATCTCCTCAACCCCGCACCCATCATCTTCTCGACGCATAGCCTGAACTACAAGCCATTTTATCTAGGAGGAACAAATCATCATGGCTACCACACAATTTCTTCTGGGGGCCAACTCCCCCACAGGCTTTTATTCTCTATACGACGAACTGATTGACCGAAATTCCGCCCGCTCTGTTTATATTCTCAAGGGCGGCCCCGGATGTGGTAAATCATCCTTACTCCGGCGGGTAGGCCGCCATGCCCAAGCCGCCGGTCTGGATACTCAATACATTCTATGTTCCGGTGATCCAGATTCCCTGGATGCCCTAATCCTGCCAGAGTTAAACACCGCCTTGGTTGACGGCACCGCACCTCATATTATAGAGCCAACCTGCCCCGGTGTCATCGATCACTACATCGACCTAGGGCGGCACTATAATAGCCAAGGGCTTCAGCCCCATCGCCCCCAGATTCTGGACTGCATGGCGGAAAACAAAGCAGCCTATCGGCGTTGCTACCGCTGTTTGGCCGCCGTGGGAGCCTTGGAGAGCGATCTGCGGGAACTGCTCACCACCAATGAAATCACTTCTAAACTGGTCAAACGAGCCAAAGGCATTATGAGCCGAGAGCTCCGGCAGGAGGGCGGTCAAGAGGGAAAGGTCACCCAGCGTTTCTTATCTGCGGTTACTTGCCGTGGAACAATAACTTTATGGGATACTGTAGAAACCGGCTACAAGCGAGTCTATGAGCTATGGGACAGCTACGGCCTGGCCCATGAGCTTCTGGTTCCCATCCTTACTGCGGCTACTACCCGTGGCTGGGACGTGATTGCCTGCCCTTCCCCTCTGATGCCTGATCGTCTGGAACACCTGCTCATCCCCACCCTGGGACTTTCCTTTGTGACCTGCACCAAAGACTCCCCTTACCCCGGCCACTCCTACCGACGTCTGCGACTCGATTCTATCGTTGCCGCTGGAGAATCTTACCGAAAAAACCGCGCCCGGTTGCGCTTTTCCCGCAAGGTATCGTCTGCCTTACTGGAGGAAGCAATCCAGGCGCTGGGTCAGGCCAAAGCCGCCCACGATGCCCTGGAGGCCCTATACAACCCCTATGTAGACTTCTCAGCAGTCTATGCCGATGCGGATGCTCTGGCTCAGGAACTTATCCCCAGCGAGATTACAACCAGTCTACAATAACATCAACCAAATGGCCAGGTGCCACCTGGTTGCGTACTAACAATTCCATCAGCTCATCAATACGGGAAATACTAGTAGTCACATCAGGAGCCATACTTAGATTCCCACTTCCACGCTCCGTAATCTTAATCCCATAGCTTTCACAAAAAAATGGGCCTGTGTCGTGCTCACCAATTAAAATAGCATAGTCAAAAATCCGGGTATTTCCCACTTCATCGGTTACATGACGGCTGTCTACCAGTAATTCACGCATAGTTTTTCTCCTCTTTCCCTATTTCTCTCCACCGTATTTTAGTATAAAATAATTTCCACTTGAAGGAAAGAAGAACCGACCGCAAGTTTCTGCAACCCTCGACACACCTAACTAATTTATTCAAAACAACAAGGAGTCCCCCAGCCTGGCTGGAAGGCTCCTTGTTTTCTTCAATCAGGTACTGGCTTTAGCTGACTTGAGCGCCTCAATCAAGGCAGGAGTTACAGCAAACAGATCACCGGTGATACCATAAGAGGCCACCTCAAAAATGGGGGCAGACTCATTCTTATTCACAGCGATGATGCACTCGGAATCCTGCATGCCGGCCTTATGCTGGATGGCACCGGAGATGCCAAGGGCCACATAGATACGTGGATGGACAGTCTTGCCAGTCTGACCTACCTGCTGGTTTGCATCAATCCATCCAGCATCCACGCAGGCACGAGAGGCACCCACAACACCGCCCAAAACGTCGGCCAATTCCTGGGCCAGGGCCATGCCCTTCTCCGGATCTTTGCTAATACCACGCCCCACAGCCACTACTACGTCGGCCCCAATCAAATCCACCATCTTCTTGGCAGTCTTCTTAATCTCCAAGATCTCAACGGTAATATCAGAGGCATCCAGTTTCACATCCACCTTCTCCACCACGGTAGCAGCCGCCTTAGCCTCATCAAACTGCGCTGTCTTCATCACGCCGGCACGCACCGTAGACATCTGAGGACGGAACCGGGGACAGATAATAGTAGCCATCAAGTGGCCACCAAAAGCAGGCCGGGTCATCTTCAGATTGGTGTTCTCTTCAAACTTGGTGTTATCCACATCGATGGTGGAGGTAGTCTTCAGGAAATTCTTATACTTTTCCACATCCACATCAAGGTGAGTACAGTCAGCAGTCAGGCCAGTGTGCAACCGAGCGGCACACCGGGGGCCCAAATCCCGCCCAATGTTGGTAGCGCCTATGAGGAAAATTTCAGGCTTATGCTCCTCCACCAGGTCGCTGATCACCTTAGTATAACCATCAGTAGTGTAGTCCTTGAGCAGAGGATGATCGCAGACATAGACCTTGTCCGCTCCGTAGCCACCCAGCGCCTTGACGTACTCCTCCTTGAGATTGCTACCCAGAACTACGCCACACAGCTCGGTACCCAAATCATTGGCCAGCTTACGGCCTTCACTGAGCAACTGATAGCTAATGGACATAATTACGCCATCCCGCTGCTCACAAAGTACCCAAACACCCTTGAAGGCTTCAGTATCTTTACTATTGTATCCAGCCATATTCAGCATCTCCTTTCCTTAAATGATATGCTTCTCGTTCAGCGTGGCAACCAGGCTCTGAGCAGCCTCTTTGGCCGAACCCTCAATCATCACGCCAGCACCCTTAACCGGGGGCGAAAAAGATTTATACACGTTGGTGGGAGAGCCTTTCAGGCCAATGGTATCATCATCAATCAAAGGATTATCCTTTAGCGCCTGATAATCCAAGACAGTCAGGGGCTTAGAATAGCATTCCAAGATACCCGATACGCTCATGTAACGGGGGGTATCCAACTCCTTGACACAGGTAATCAGGCAAGGAGCCTTGGCCTTCAGGAGCATGTGTCCATCCTCCAGCAAGCGCTTGACGATAATCGCGCCATTTTCTACTTTAATATCGGCAGCATAAGTAATCTGGGGCAAATTTAGTTTCTCAGCAATCTGAGGACCTACCTGCGCGGTATCACCGTCTATCGCCTGCCGACCGCAGAAAATCATATCGTCAGACTCCAAACCGATATGGTCGATGGCGCCGGCAATAATCTGGGACGTGGCATAACTATCAGATCCGCCAAATTCACGGGAGGACACCAAATAGGCCTCATCGCACCCCATAGCCAGCAACTCGCGGAGCATACTCTCAGCAGGTGCGGGCCCCATAGAGACGGCAACCACTTTACAACCGGTATCATCCTTAATTTTTAGTGCCGCCTCAACAGCCGCCAGGTCGTCATGGTTCGTGATGGTTGCCATGGCCGCACGGTCCATCGTACCGTCCTCTTTCACCGCCACCACACCGGAGGTATCAGGCACCTGCTTAACACAAACAATGATTTTCATAGCTGTCTACCTCCTTCTTAGTTCACGCCCAGCGCAGCGGCAATAACCATACGCTGGACTTCGCTGGTGCCCTCATAGATCTCAGTGATCTTGGCATCGCGCATCATCCGCTCAACGGGGTAATCACGGGTATAGCCGTAGCCACCGTACAACTGTACGCAGCGGCGGGTCACATCGGAAGCCGCCTCGGAAGCGAACAGCTTAGCCATCGCCGCATCGGCAGAATAGGGCTCGTGGTTCTGCTTTTTCATCGCAGCGAAATATACCAGTAACTTTGCCGCCTCCATCTTAGTATGCATGTCAGCCAGCTGGAACTGTGTATTCTGCTGCTGAGAAATACGACGATTAAACTGGACACGCTCTTTAGTATAAGCAATGGTTTCCTGGACAGCGCCCTCACCGATGCCCAGGGCTTGGGCTGCAATACCGATACGGCCTCCGTCCAGGGTCTTCATAGCCAGAGCAAACCCCTTACCCTGCTTACCCAGCATGCGATTTTTGGGAATGATACAGTCCTCCAAAATCAATTCACTGGTAGAAGAGCCACGGATCCCCATTTTCTTTTCGTGCTTACCCACAGAAAAACCGGGATCATTGCGCTCTACAATGAAGGCAGAAATTTCCTTGCTCTTACGCCCCTTCTTATCTATCCTAGTTCCGGTAATTGCAATGATAATAAATACATCAGCATAACCAGCATTTGTAATAAATATTTTAGAGCCATTTAGAATCCAGTTCTCGCCCTTCTCATCCAGCACAGCAGTAGTCTGCTGGCCCTGAGCATCAGTGCCGGCGCCTGGTTCGGTCAGGCCAAAGGCTCCAATCCATTCACCCGAGCACAGCTTGGGAAGGTAGTATTTCTTCTGCTCCTCAGTACCGTTTTCATAGATGGGGGCACAGCATAGAGAAGTGTGGGCTGAGAGGATAACACCGGTGGTTCCGCAGACCTTGCTCAGTTCCTCCACACACTGTGCGTAGGAGAGGTTATCCATACCGGTGCCGCCATACTCCTCAGGGAAAGGAATGCCCAGCAGGCCCATCTCTGCCATCTGCTCCACAGTCTCCATGGGGAAGCGCTCTTCCTTATCGATCTGTGCTGCCAGAGGCTTGACTGCGCTCAAAGCGAACTCACGGTACATTTGCTGCAGTTCAGCATGCATTTCGTCCTGTCTGAAATCCATAGTGTTTCTCCTTTCGGTTACTTGGAGTAGTCGTAGAAGCCCTTTCCGGTCTTGATGCCGAGGTCACCGGCCTCTACGAGGGCAGCCAGAGTGGAGGGCATCTCATCGCCATGCTCGGGCATGGTGTAGGACTTGTTCTTGTAGTTGTTGGC
>JAZQMD010000192.1:0-12262 GCA_045543215.1 Oscillospiraceae bacterium | reverse complement strand
AAACGCCGTTGTCACGCACTCCATGGCCACCGGAGGCTGCATCATTGACGGAACGGTGGAAAATTCTGTTCTTTTTCCCTCGGTAACTGTGGAGGAGGGTGCCAAGGTTCGCTACTCTATTCTCATGCCGGGTACGGTGGTCAAAGCAGGTGCCACCGTGGACTATGCCATTGTGGCGGAAAACGCGGTCATTGGCGAGGGGGCCATTGTTGGCTCTCCCCCACTGGAGGGAGAGGCATTAGACAACTGGGGTATCACCGTGGTGGCCTCGGGTATCAAGGTCGGGGCCCGGTCCACAGTACCCCCCCGGGCCATGGTTACCCGCAATATTAAAGCTGTAAAGGAGGGGATATAAGATGAATGACCTGCATGGTATTATTTTTGCCTATGAATCTGATCCCCATTTGCGGGAACTTACCCAGCACCGCAACAGTTCCTCCATCCCGTATGGCGGCCGCTACCGTATGATTGACTTTATGCTCTCCAACATGATCAATGCCGGCGTTACCGACGTTGGACTGGTGGTCCACACCAGCTACCAATCTATGTTGGATCACATCGGTTCAGCCAAGGACTGGGATCTGTCTCGCAAACATGGCGGCCTGCGCATCCTCCCTCCTTTCGGCTATTCCGACCGAAAGGGACGTGCTACCTACGGTGGCCGGATGGATGCCCTGGCTGGTGTTTATTCCTATCTCCAAAAGATCCGCCAGGACTATGTGGTGTTGGCCGGGGGAGACATGGCAGTCAACATCCCCCTGGAAGCCGTGTTTGAAGCCCATTTGGAGAGTGGTGCGGATATCACCGCTGTATGCACCAGAAAGCCCAAAGGAGATCCACGGGGCTGCGTGTATTTCTCCATTGGTGACAATGGATTGGTCTGTGACGTTTCGGTTCGTCCTCAAGCAGCCTTAGATTGCGAAAGTCTGGACATCTTCATCCTGTCCAAAGCCTTGCTCCTCTCCCTGGTGGACCATTGCTCGGCCCACAACATTACCGGATTGGCCAAAGGTGTGCTCCAAGCCATGTGTCCTATCCTGAAAATCTCCCCCTATGTCTTTGATGGATTTGTAGCCAGGATACAATCGGTTGCAGGTTACTATGAGCGGAACATGGATCTGCTGGACTCCTCTATCCGGACCGACTTGTTCCGGCCTGACCGTCCTGTCCGTACCAAGGATCAATCCAACCCCTCCACTTATTACGGAGAATGTTCCCGCTCCCATAATTCTCTGGTTGCTGACGGTTGCATGATCGAAGGGGAGGTGGAAAATTCCATTCTCTTTCGGGGTGTGAAGGTAGCCAAGGGAGCCCGGGTATCGAACTGCATCCTAATGCAATCCACCACCGTCCAAAAGGATGCCATTCTCAAGTATGTCATTACTGACAAAAACGTTACCATCCAACCTGGACGTATGCTTATGGGGCACAGCAATTATCCCATTGCGGTTGAGAAAAACGCAAATATATAACCAGTCTTTCTTGAAAGGAGTCTTTCAATGAAAATTCTTTTTGCCGCCTCTGAGGTCGCGCCGTTTATTAAAACCGGTGGCCTGGGCGATGTGGCTGGCTCCCTTCCCGCAGCCCTTGCCAAGGCGGGCCATGAGGTAAAGGTTATTCTCCCCCTATACGAAGGCATCGGTCAGGAATGGCGGGAGCAGATGACCTACCACTGTTATTTCTATGTCACCTTGGCTTGGCGCCGCAGCTACTGCGGTATTTTCTCCCTGGAACGTGACGGAGTCACTTACTGGTTTATAGACAACGAGTATTATTTTAAACGGCACGATATCTATGGTCATTTTGATGATGCCGAGCGCTTCGCCTACTTCTCCCGGTCAGTGGTAGAGGTACCGGAGCACATGGGCTTCTATCCCGATGTGCTCCACGCCAACGATTGGCAGACCGCTCTGATTCCTATATATTTGCTGGAAGAGCGCTACCGCCTGCACACGCTGGCCAACACCCGCTCGGTATTTACTATCCATAACATCGAGTACCAGGGCCGTTACGGCAAGGATCTAATTGAGGATGTATTTGGCCTGGATAAAAGCTATATTCACAGTAAAATGCTGGAGTATTATGAAGACATTAACCTGATGAAGGGCGCTATTTACGCCGCCGACTATGTCACCACCGTCTCCCCCACCTACGCCAGCGAGCTGCAATATGATTTTTATGCCCACGGCCTTGCTGGAGTCATAAGTGACTGTGCAGGCAAAATAAAGGGTATCTTAAACGGGTTGGATATGGGCCTATATGATCCTGCAGCTGGTCATGGTCTG
This sequence comes from Oscillospiraceae bacterium, assembly GCA_045543215.1. Classification (GTDB taxonomy): domain Bacteria; phylum Bacillota; class Clostridia; order Oscillospirales; family Oscillospiraceae; genus DXYV01. The sequence goes on along the minus strand of JAZQMD010000192.1, from coordinate 9,977 downwards.
GCCGCAGCCTTCTCCTCAGATGACCTTAGTGGGAAAGCCACCTGTAAAGCCGCACTTCAACAAGCAGTTGGACTTAATGTGGACAGCCGAGTACCTATCGTGGCCTGCGTATCCCGCCTTGTGGCCCATAAAGGCTTTGATCTAGTCACCTCCACCCTCCACCAAATCATGAATTGCGATTTGCAGCTGGTGGTTCTGGGTACCGGCAACTGGACTTACGAGGAGGCCTTCCGTCAGGCAGATGGACAATACCCCGGCCGCCTAGCCGCCCGCATCCAATACTCCTCCACTCTGTCGACTGCCATCTATGGTGGTGCAGACCTGCTCCTCATGCCCTCCATTGCTGAGCCATGCGGTCTGTCCCAAATGATTGCCATGCGCTATGGCGCCCTACCCATCGTGCGTGAGACCGGCGGCCTGAAGGATACCGTTGCGCCCTTCGATCCAGCCAACGGCTCCGGCCTTGGCTTTACCTTCGCCAACGCCACCCAAGAGGATATGCTCGGTGCATTGTACCGCGCTATGGAGGTCTGGTACGACCATCCCGAAGATTTTTCTGCCATGCGCAAACGTGCTATGGAGGCTGACTTCTCCTGGACCCGTTCTGCCCAGGAATATTTGGACATCTACCATAACATTACAGGCATTGCTCACCCTTTTGAGGCAGGCTCCTCCGTACCGATAGAGGAGCCTCATGCAACCTCCCTCTCCCCTTTCGTGAAGATGCCGACCAAGACCCCCGCCGTTCGGACAAAAGCCTCCGCTCCGGCCATGAAGGAGCCGGCAGCCAAACCGGTTGTAAAAAAGAAGGTGGAAACTCCCGCCGTGATGGAAAAAGCAAAGACCCCCGCAGTTAGGGAACAGGCGAAAATTCCCATCAAAAGGAAGTCTCCATCCCCCGCTCTGGAGACAAACTTACCCACAGGGATCGATCCAAAGTCCGGCAACACGTAAATCTTAGAGTTAGGAGTTTTCCTATGTCTTTAAAGAAAAAAGAGCTGATAACCCTTATTGAAGGCAAACTGCGCCGTAACTTCGGCCGGGAAGTGGAGACCGCTACCCAGACCCAGATCTTTAAATGCTGCGCACTGGTTTTACGCGACATTATGAACACTCGTCAGCTAAAGAGCGTGGAGCAGATAGAAGCAGGCCAGTCCCGTCAGGTCCACTATCTGTCCCTGGAGTTTTTAATGGGCCGTTCCTTGATGAAAAACGCCTACAATCTTGGGGTACTGGACATACTCACCCAGGCCCTGGATGAATTGGGCTTCAAAGCCTCTGATATTTTTGAACTGGAGCCAGATGCCGGTCTGGGCAATGGTGGTCTGGGCCGTCTTGCTGCCTGCTATCTGGATTCCATGACTACCCTGAATATCCCCGCCACCGGCTATTCCATCTGCTACGAGCTGGGTATCTTTAAACAGAAGATTGTAGATGGCCAGCAGGTGGAACTGGCGGACAACTGGCTGGAGCCAGGCGGTGCCTGGCTGATCCCCAAGCTGGAGGAAACTGAAGAGGTACGCTTTGGCGGCAATGTGGAAACCCATTGGGAAAACGGCCGAATTATGGTGGACTACACGGGCTATACCTCCGTCATGGCTGTACCCCATGATATGGTCATCGCCGGCTACAAAACTGACCACACCAACCTGTTGCGCCTTTGGGATGCCAAGTCTCCTACCCCAGTGGATATGTCCCTCTACTCTTCCGGCGAATACCTAAAGGCGGTGGAGCAGCAGGCCATGGCAGAAGTCATTGCCAAAGTGCTTTACCCCGATGACAACCACTATGAAGGCAAGTCCCTGCGCCTTAAGCAGCAGTATTTCTTTGTCTCTGCCACCATCCAATCCATCTGCCGCAAGCACCGGGCTCGGTACGGCACCCTGCGTAGCCTCCACAAAAAACATGTTATCCAAATTAATGACACCCACCCCACACTGGTCATTCCGGAGCTCATGCGCATCCTCCTGGACGAGGAAGGGTATACCTGGGACGACGCCTGGGACATCGTATGCAATACCGTGGCCTACACCAATCACACCGTCATGGCCGAAGCACTGGAGAAATGGCCCCAGCAGCTTTTGGAGGCACTACTCCCCCGCATCTGGACCATCTTAGTAGAGATCTCCAATCGCTGGCAGGGTCATCTCAACGAAGCCTTCCGCGGCGATCAGTCTAAGGTGGAAAACCTGGCCATTATCTGGGATGGGCAAGTGCGCATGGCCAACCTGTGCGTGTGCGCCTGCTTTGCCGTCAACGGCGTATCCGCTCTCCACTCTGACATTCTGAAAAAAGATGTGTTCCACCATGCCTACCTCCTTACCCCCAGCAAGTTTAAAAACGTCACCAACGGTATCGACCACCGACGTTGGCTGGCCCAAAATAATCCCAGGCTGGATGCTCTCATTCGGGACTGCGGTGGCGGGGACTATCTGCTAAACCCAGAAGTCCTATCCAAAATAGAGGAATATAAGAATGATTCCAGTGTGCTCCAACGCCTAGGCGAGATTAAAGCGTCCAACAAAAAGGATTTTGCCGGTTATGTCTTGCGGGAGAGCGGGTTGATTCTTAATACTGACGCCATATTCGACGTACAGGTGAAGCGGCTCCATGAGTACAAACGCCAGCTGCTCAACGTGCTGCACATCGTCTACCTCTGGCAACGCTTGCATGAAGATCCCCATTTTGATTTTACTCCCCGCACTTTCCTTTTTGGCGCCAAAGCAGCGCCCGGCTACTATGTGGCCAAGGAAATCATCCGCCTAATTAACTCGGTGGCAACCACCGTCAACGCAGATCCCCTGTGCAAAGACCGCCTCCAAGTATTTTTCTTGGAAAATTACCGGGTCTCCTTAGCTGAGAAGCTTATTCCCGCCTCAGAACTGTCTGAGCAAATATCCACTGCTGGCAAAGAAGCAAGCGGTACAGGCAACATGAAATTTATGATGAACGGTGCCCTCACCATCGGCACCTTGGACGGGGCCAATGTGGAAATGCACCAGCAGGTGGGTGACGACAATCTGTTTCTCTTCGGCCTGACTGCAGACGAGGTGGCGGAGAAAAAGCACAAAGGCTATCACTCCTATGAATATTACAACCGCGATCCTGACCTACGCGCTGTACTGGATCGCGTCTCTAAAGGCTTTGACGACGGAATTTCCTATGACCAGATTACCAATCGTCTCCTCTTTTCCACTCCCGCCGATGAATATATGCTCCTGGCTGACTTTGAGAGCTACCGCGCCGCCCAAACTCAGGCCGGTCAGGCCTACCGGGACAGTACCCATTGGAATCGAATGGCCCTTATCAATATTGCCCGATCTGGTATCTTTGCCGCTGATCGTTCAATCCGGGACTATGCCCAGGATATCTGGAAGGTCCCTACCCGGAAATAAATTAAATTTAAACAAACTGTCTCTGCCCCCCATCTTTTTAATCGGCAGAGGCAGTTTCCCCTTTTTCCTTGACTTTTTATCCGTCCCACATTACAATGGGTAAACTGTCATAATTGAGGATAGGGGGCTTTTATGCTGCATTACTTTGATTACGCTGCCACCACACCAGTACTCCCGAAGGTGGCGGAAACTATATATCAGGCCCTTATAAATGATTTTGGAAACCCCTCCTCTCGCTACCCTCTCGGTCAAATGGCAGCCGCCCGCCTCAAAGAAAATCGGACCACAGTTGCCGCCGCCCTTGGCTGTAATCCAGAAGAGATCTTTTTCACCTCCTGCGGTACTGAGGGGAACAACTGGGCTATTCAGGCGGCGCTAACCCTCAACAGGCGCACAGGCGGGCACATTATCACCACTGTCTTGGAGCACGCCGCCGTGCTGGAGCCCATCAAGGAGCTGGAACGGCAGGGATATGAGGTCACCTGGCTCAAACCTGATAAAGCCGGGCACGTCTCCATTTCCCATGTGGTTGCCGCTTTGCGTCCAGACACTGTTTTAGTCTCTATGATGCTGGTCAACAATGAATTAGGAACCCTCCTCCCTGTGGCTAAAACCGCAGCGGCCATTAAAGCCGCAGGCTGCCCCGCACTCCTCCACTGTGATGGGGTGCAGGGCTTTTTAAAGGTCCCTTTCACGCCTAAGGCCCTGGGGGTTGATTTTCTAACCATCAGTGGCCACAAGGTGGGTGCGCCCAAGGGAATCGGTGCGCTCTATGTCAACCAGAGGCTCCTATCCAAAAATCCAGATGCCCAAGCTCATAAAATTAAAGGCCTGCTTTTGGGCGGCGGTCAGGAGTCCAAACTCCGGTCCGGCACCGAGGCTACCGCCCAAATTGCCGGTTTGGCCCAAGCCTGTCATCTGGGACAAGCAAGTTTTGATGCTAATCGGGCAGCCACAGTTTCTATAAAGGAAAAGACCATTTCTCTCCTGCAGGCGGCACTTCCCGAACTGGAAATCATCTCTTTCGGGGATGCCCCTCACATTTGCGCTGTCACCCTTCCCGGCTACCAAGGGGAGAGCATCGTCCGTGTTCTAGGAGATCTAGGGGTGTGCGTCTCTTCAGGTTCTGCCTGCCACAAGGGAAGGCCCAGCCATGTCTTTGCAGCCTTGGGCCTACCCAAACCTTGGCTAAATGGGGCCTTGCGCCTCTCCTTCTCCCCTTATGTCACCGATAGGGATGTAGCTGCCTTGGTAAATGGCCTAATCCACGCCCGAAACACTCTTTTCCCAACTATGGGATAGCCCCAAACCTAACGTCAAAGGAGACGTTTTTATCATGTTAGCTTATATGCGCCGGGAGCCTGGCTTTTATCGCCAGACCGCCCTCCTGGCTGTACCCATCATGCTACAAAACCTTATTACCAACGCCATGGGGCTGCTTGACACCTTTATGGTAGGTCTGCTAGGGGAGTTGCCCCTAGCCGCTGTTACCTTGGCCAACATTCCCTGCTTTGTAATCATGCTTGTCATCTTTGGTATCCAAAGCGGCTCTTCGGTACTCATCAGTCAAAATTGGGGCAAACGGAATCTGGATACTATCAGCCGGGTGGTAGGTGTGGGATTATACTGTGCCGGGGCCATTACTTTTGTTTTCGCTTTGGTGATGTTCTTTTTTTCCCAACCCTTCATGTCACTCTTTGGGAATGATATTCAGGTAGTTGCCCTGGCCGCTCAATATGCCCGGATCATCGGCTTTTCCTTTTTCCTGGACTCCTTTGTTCAGGTGTATATAGCTGCCCACCGTTCTATAGAAAACCCAAAGCTGGGCCTATATATTCTGGGAGCCACCGTGGTTTGCAATACCTTGCTCAACTGGACCCTCATTTTTGGCAATCTGGGCGCTCCAGCCCTAGGGGTAGAAGGCGCCGCTTTGGCCACTCTTATCGCCCGGGCCTTGGGTCTTATAATTGTCCTGGTTCATGCCACCGTCAACCGCCACGTCAGGCTGAAGCCCTCCGCCCTTCTGTTCCCTGGCTCACCCATCATTAGGCAGTTTTTCCGCTACGCTACTCCCGTGGTCTTTAATGAAACCACATGGGGACTAGGTACTGCCCTATACACCACTATCATGGGGCACATGAAGGGTTCTAAGGAGATCCTGGCCGCCTATACCATTGCAGGCAACATCGAGCGTGTCTTTATTGTTGCTGTCTTCGCCGTAGCCGGAGCGACTGCTATCATCGTAGGCAGAGAAATTGGTATGGGCCGCCGGGAAACTGTCTATGATGTAGGTGCCTGCCTTACCACCTTGGCCGCTCTGATGGGATGTATTTTGTCAATAGCCTTCTTAACTATCCTCCATCTATTCATCAAGCCTTATCTTTATCCCTTATTTGGCCTGTCAGAGAGCGCTGCTACCACAGCCACTATCATGCTCACCGTTCTATTCATCTTTCTCCCTCTGCGCAGCATTAATATTACCACCATCGTAGGGGTGCTGCGGGGAGGGGGCGATGTGCGGGCCGCCACCCTTATCGACACCATTCCCCTGTGGTGTGTAGCCCTTCCCCTCACCGCACTGGCCGGCTTGGTATTGCACACCAGTATCCTATGGGTCTATTTAGCTATGATGACTGAAAATCTTATCAAAACTATCTGGGGCCTTCGCCGTTTGCGTACTGGTGAGTGGATCCACGACCTGACTACTGCCAGCTATATCAAGAATAAGCCTCCTGATCCTTCATTAGAGGTTTAGCATTCTAAGCCTTGCTCTGCAAAGTAGAGCAAGGCTTTTTTTGTAAAACAAATTCATATTTAATTTACAACTCTAACTCTTGACATTTCTAAACCTCGGAGGTATATTATCTTTAGCACTCATCTTCTTTGAGTGCTAAAGCTTCCGAAAGGAGCTGAATCTTTTGGACCTGACCCAGCGCAAGAAGATTATTCTGCGGGCTATTGTGGAAAACTATATTGAAACCGCCGAACCAGTTGGTTCTAAAGCATTGGCAAAGCTCACGGGATTAAAGGTCTCCCCCGCCACCATTCGAAACGATATGGCTGATTTGGAGGCGCTCGGCTACCTGGAGCAGCCTCATACCTCTTCCGGTAGGATTCCATCCCCAGCTGGATACAGGGTGTATGTTAATGAACTGATGGAGGCCCAAAAACTTTCTGTTCAGGAAACGGAGCACATCAATCAGGCTCTCAGATCCAAAATGGCGGAATTGGATAAAGTCATCGACGAAGCGGGTAAACTGGTTTCACAAATGACCCACTACCCCGCCTTTGCTTTAGCCACCGCCAGCCAGCGCATCACCATCAAGCGCTACGACCTGATCATGGTGGACAACAGCTCCTTTATTGCCGTGCTCATGACCGATAATGATGTCGTGCGCAATAAAATTGTCCGTCTCCCCTCTGATCTCAACCAGCCTCAGATTCAGCTTCTAAACACCCTGCTCAACAGCAGCTTTGTAGGCCTCACCCTCACTGAAATCACACCTGAGCTCATGAGAGTAGCACAACATGCGGTTGGTGAGTCCTACGGCCTTATCTCCCTGGTAGTTTCCTTTGCCATGGACGTGCTTCAGGAGCTGGAGCGCCAGTCGGTTCACACAGCCGGGCTGAGCAACCTCTTCGCCCACCCGGAGTACCAGTCTATTGACAAGGCCCAGCCCCTTCTGGAGTACCTATCCGAGGAGATTGACCCCTCTCAGCTTCCTGTTCCACAGACCGAACAGATGAAGATCATCATTGGCCCGGAGAATGCGGTGAATGAATTGAAGGACACCAGTGTGGTGCTCGCCAGCTATGATATTGGAGAAAATATGCGTGGGATCATCGGCGTAGTCGGCCCCACCCGCATGGATTATGCAAAGGTTACCGCCCGGCTGGCCTATTTTACTGACAGCCTAACCCGGATGTTCGGAAAATCTGAACCCTCTCTGCCGGCCCCCGGCAATAAAGCGCAGGATCAATCCCAGAAGGAGGAATAAACCCCCATGCCAAAGAAAGAAAAAGAACAGGACATCCCCATGTCTGAGACACAGGAAACCCCTGAGTCCGAAGTCGGGTCCGAGACACAAGAAGTTTTTCAGGAGTGCAGCGAAGTAGAGGAGCTCAAGCAGGCTTTAGCTGCCGCCGAGGACAAATACCTACGTCTGGCCGCTGAGTATGATAATTTCCGCAAGCGTACCTCCAAAGAAAAAGAGAATGCTTGGAGCGAAGCGACAGCTCAGACTGCATCCGCCTTCCTTCCGGTTTATGATAACCTGGAACGGGCCTTGAAACAATCCTGTGCGGATGAGGCGTACGTTAAAGGTGTTGAGATGACCATGACCGGACTAAAGGATGTGCTCCTCAAACTGGGCATTGAGGAAATTCCTGCTTTGGGTGAAATCTTTGACCCCAATCTTCACAATGCAGTAATGCATGTGGAAGATAAGGAGGCAGAAGAAAATACCATTGTAGAGGTTTTTCAGTCTGGATTTAAGCTAGGGGAAAAGATTATCCGGTTTGCTATGGTAAAAGTGGTCAACTAGTATATTACCCAAACACTGTAGACAACATGGTGCCCTATTTATTATCTTAAAAAACTAATTTTCTATATATTCTGGAGGAATGACTTATGTCCAAAATTATTGGCATTGACCTTGGCACCACCAACAGCTGTGTGTGCGTTATGGAGGGCGGCGAATCTGTCGTCATCCCAAATGCCGAAGGCAACCGCACAACCCCGTCGGTGGTAGCCTTTTCCAAGGATGGCGAGCGCATGGTAGGCCAAGTAGCAAAGCGCCAGGCCATCACCAATCCCGACCGTACCATTGCGTCTATCAAGCGCCACATGGGTTCTGACTATAAAGTGGAGATTGACGGCAAAAAGTATACCCCTCAGGAAATTTCCGCCATGGTACTTCAAAAACTGAAGGCCGATGCCGAGGCCTATTTGGGCCAGACGGTTACTGAGGCTGTTATTACCGTACCCGCCTACTTTTCCGACTCTCAACGTCAGGCCACCAAGGATGCCGGTCGCATTGCAGGACTGGAGGTTAAGCGCATCATCAACGAGCCCACTGCCGCTGCTGTGGCCTACGGTGTAGATAAGGAAAAGCAGGATCAAAAGATTATGGTCTATGACCTGGGCGGCGGCACCTTTGACGTGTCTATCCTGGAGATCGGCGACGGGGTCATCGAGGTGCTTTCCACCTCTGGGGACACTCGCCTGGGCGGTGATGACTTCGACCAGGCTGTCATTGATTGGATGGTTGCTGAGTTTAAAAGTGCTAACGGCATTGATTTGTCTTCCGATAAAGTAGCCATGCAACGGCTGAAAGAAGCCGCCGAAAAAGCCAAGATTGAGTTATCCGGCGTCACCTCTACCGCCATCAACCTGCCCTATATTACTGCTGATGCCACCGGCCCCAAGCACTTGGATCTCACCCTCACCCGGGCCAAGTTTGACCAGCTTACCGCCAATCTGGTGGAGCGCACCACTGGCCCTGTGCGCCAGGCAATGAGTGATGCCGGCCTGTCTGCCAGCGATATCACCAAGGTTTTGCTAGTAGGCGGCTCTACCCGCATTCCTGCCGTGCAGGAGGCTGTGAAGAAGCTTACCGGGAAAGAAGGCTTTAAGGGCATCAACCCAGACGAGTGCGTGGCCATGGGCGCTGCCATTCAGGGCGGTGTTCTGGTTGGCGATGTGAAAGGCTTATTGCTGCTGGATGTCACTCCCCTCTCCCTGGGCATTGAGACTATGGGTGGTGTCATGACCAAGCTCATCGAACGCAACACCACTATCCCCGCTAAAAAATCCCAGGTATTTACTACTGCAGCTGACAACCAGACCTCCGTAGAGGTTCATGTACTTCAGGGCGAGCGTGAGATGGCCCAGTACAATAAAACCTTGGGGCGGTTTAACTTGGACGGCATCGCTCCCGCCCGCCGGGGCGTACCCCAGATTGAGGTCACTTTTGACATTGATGCCAACGGTATTGTCAACGTATCTGCTAAGGATCTGGGCACTGGCAAAGAGCAGCATATCACCATCACCTCCTCCACTAACATGTCCAAAGAGGATGTGGAAAAGGCCGTCCGGGAGGCTGAGCAGTTTGCCGCCGAGGATGCCAAGCGTAAGGAAGAGGTAGATGTGCGTAACAGTGCTGACCAGATGGTCTACCAGACTGAAAAGACTTTGGAGGACATGAAGGACAAAATTGATGCCAGTGACCGCTCCAACATTGAAACCGAGCTGGGTAAAGTCAAAGAGGCCCTCAAGGGCACTGACCTGGAGACTATTAAAACAGCTACCGATAGCCTGACTAAGGCCTTCTACGCTGTTAGCGAAAAGCTCTACGCTCAGGGCGGAGCCCAGCCCGGCCCCGACATGAGTGGCGCGGGCTTCGGAAGCGACAGCGGTACAGAGGGCGCAGACAACGTTGTAGATGCCGACTATACTGTAGTCGATGACGAGAACAAGTAATACAGCCTGCGGAGCCGCCCCAACGGCGGCTCCGCAACCTTATGGATTCCCGGCTCCAGCCCAGGCGGCCGATCCGGGAAGGAGAGGAGGAGCAAGGGGAG
>JAZQMD010000191.1:0-3026 GCA_045543215.1 Oscillospiraceae bacterium | reverse complement strand
CTTTAAGGGCCATAATGATGGCTTTAACGTTGCTATTATATGCAATTGGGGGGAAGTTGTCAACAAAATTTTTAACTCTTTGATTTAAAAATCAGGTTGATTAGTTTCCCTTTCACTAAGATGGTTTTTACAAGCTCCATGCCCTCGGAGAACTTTTGCACTTTAGCATCATTCATTGCCACGGCCACAATGCTATCTTCATCGGCTTGGACTGGGACAACAATGTTAGACCGCACCTTTCCATTGACCTGAACCGCCATCTGGATCTGATCTGCCACTGTCTTGCTCTGATCATAAACAGGCCAGTGCTGGCAACAAGCCATCCCCTTCTCCTCGGCAAGGCCCAGCTGCTCCCATAGCTCCTCTACCATATGGGGGGCGAAGGGGGAAAGCATGAGCAAAAGCGCTCCCATATCCCCTTTGGAACACCCGTTTGCCTGAAAGTCGTTGACCAAGGTCATCATGGCAGCAATCGCGGTGTTAAACTTCATCGCCTCAATATCATCGGATACCTTTTTAATGCATTTGTGAATACTAGCCTCGTTTGCGGGGGTATAGTCGGACGAAGCAGAGCAACTCTCCGCCAGGTTCCACACCCGATCCAAAAAGCGCTTGCAGCCCTTCACCGCGTTGTCAGACCAGGAAGCAGCCTGCTCGAAATCACCGATGAACATAATATACATGCGCATGGTGTCCGCCCCGTACTGGGCCACTACATCGTTGGGATTGACCACGTTACCCCGGGATTTGGACATTTTCTCGCCCCCCTCTCCCAAAATCATACCGTGGGAGGTACGCTTCCGGTAAGGCTCTTTGGTGGGGACTACCCCGAGGTCGTAAAGAAATTTGTGCCAGAAGCGGCTATACAGCAGGTGGAGGGTGGTGTGTTCCATACCTCCATTATACCAGTCAACCGGGGACCAGTAGTCCAGGGCCTCCTTGGATGCCAAAGCTTTGTCATTGTTAGGATCCATATAGCGCAAGAAGTACCAGGAGGATCCAGCCCACTGGGGCATGGTGTCAGTCTCCCGGCGGGCGGGGCCACCACATTGGGGGCAGATTGTATTCACCCAGCTGGTCATTTTAGAAAGCGGGGACTCACCATCATCAGTGGGCTCATAGCTCTTCACATCGGGGAGGAGCAGAGGCAGGTCCTTCTCCTCCATTGGAACCCAGCCGCACTGTTGGCACCAGATCATAGGAATAGGCTCTCCCCAGTACCGCTGGCGGGAGAAAACCCAATCTCGGAGCTTATAATTCACTTTAGACTGTCCAATCCCCTTCTCCTCCAGCCACCGGGTAATGGATGGAATGGCCTGCTTGACTGTCATGCCGTTTAAAAAATCGGAGTTGACCATGATCCCCGTATCATCCTTGATCGTGAAGGCCTCCTTCTCCACATCGCCCCCCTTAACCACCTCAATAATCTCACAGTCAAACTTTTTTGCAAACTCCCAGTCCCGGGTATCATGAGCTGGGACAGCCATGATGGCACCTGTTCCATAGGTGGCCAAAACATAGTCGGAAATGAAAATTGGGATTTCCCTGCCATTGACTGGGTTGATTCCTTTCACGCCGTCCAAACGAACACCGGTCTTTTCCTTGTTTAGTTCGGTACGCTCCAGATCTGATTTGGAGGCGGCTACGGCCTGGTAATCCTTCACCTCATCGGCGTTACTAAGCTTACCATCCTCCAGCCATCCTCTTACTAAAGCGTGCTCCGGGGAGAGCACCATGTAAGTGGCTCCAAACAGGGTATCCGGACGGGTAGTGAAGATAACAATCTCTTCCCCTGTGGTAGCCTTAAAGGCAACCTCTGCGCCCGTAGAACGACCAATCCAATTTTTTTGTTGAATTTTCACCCGCTCAATAAAATCCAGTTCCTCCAAATCATCAATGAGCCGCTGGGCATACTGGGTAATTTTGAGCATCCACTGACTCTTTTCCTTGCGGATAACCGATGAGCCGCATCGCTCACATACCCCCTCCACCACCTCCTCGTTTGCCAGGACGCATTTACAGGAGGTACACCAGTTCACGGGCATGGTGGTCTTATAAGCCAGACCATGTTTGTAAAGCTGGAGGAATATCCATTGTGTCCATTTATAGTAATTAGGATCGGTAGTATCAATCACACGCTCCCAATCAAAGGAATAGCCCAGCATCTTAAGCTGGCCAGTAAAATTTTCAATATTGTCATGGGTAACCTTGGCCGGATGGATATGGTGCTGAATGGCATAGTTTTCCGTGGGTAGGCCAAAGGCATCATAGCCCATAGGGAAGAGGACGTTAAAGCCATCCATACGCTTCTTCCTTGCCACCACATCCATAGCCGTATAGGGCCGGGCATGTCCTACATGAAGGCCCTGCCCGGATGGATAGGGAAATTCCACAAGGCCATAAAATTTTGGCTTATGGCTGCAGTTGATGGCAGCGTTGACTCTCTCCTGCTCCCAGCGCTTTTGCCACTTGGGTTCAATGCTTGCAAAATCGTACTTCAAACCAAACACTTCCTTATGAACAAGCGGTCACAGCCGCTGATTACAGATTTAGTTATTATAAGGGAAACTGTGTTGGATTGCAAGTATCCTCAACAGAAAAAGAAGGGGGAAAACAGCAAAATCCATTGCAATTGAGCCAAAAAATTGATATAATGAATCATTCAAAGACCGATCAGAGAACGAGGTGCGCGCCTTGTACTTAAAAGCATTGGAAATTCAGGGTTTTAAGTCCTTTCCTGAAAAGACCGTCCTCTCCTTCAGCGAGGATGTTACTGCCATTGTAGGGCCAAACGGCTCTGGTAAATCCAATATTGCTGATGCGATCCGCTGGGTCATGGGCGAGCAATCTACTCGTACCCTCCGCGGCGCCAAGATGGAGGATGTTATTTTTGATGGTACTGCCAAGCGTAAGGGCCTTGGCTTTGCCGAGGTTTCTCTCATACTGGATAACACCAATCGCATCTTTGACCGGGATGAAAGCGAAATCATGATTACCCGTCGGTATTAAGTCGGAGGCCAAGCGGT
>JAZQMD010000190.1:0-1781 GCA_045543215.1 Oscillospiraceae bacterium | reverse complement strand
AGGTCATCGCTGCCGCTGCCGCTTTGATGGCTGAGGGTGTAGATGCCATCTTCACCCCTACTGACAATGTAATTATGGCAGCCGAGCTAGCCATTTATGAGGATTTGGCTAACGCCGGCATCCCCCACTATACAGGAGCCGACTCCTTTGTTCGCAACGGCGCTTTTGCAACCTGCGGTGTGAATTATACCGATCTGGGGGCTAAAACAGCTGATCTGGCCTATACTGCTATAACCGAGGGGATGGACGGCCTGGATGACTACTATTTAATGGACGGTGGCATCATCACCGTGAACGTTGAGACTGCCGCCACATTAGGTATGGATCTATCCGTCTTTAAGGATATGGGCGAAGTGGTGGAGGTGTCCACCACGAAGGAATAAGACTGTACGCCCCCCGGCTTTTCGCCGGGGGTATCGGTTTGGAAGGAGAGATGTTTTATGCCACTGATTACCCAGACGGCTCTGGAACTTGGCTTCCAATACGCCTTGGTGGCTATGGCCCTGTTTATGAGCTATCGTGTCCTGGATATTGCTGACTTGACCACCGACGGCTGCTTTGTGCTGGGGGCTGCGGTATCGGTTACTTTGGCTGCCAAAGGATATCCTATTTTAGCGATTCCAGCAGCTATGGCGGCAGGGGCCTGCGCGGGCTTTGTTACTGCCTTTTTACAGACTCGGTTGGGGGTACCCTCTATTTTGGCAGGCATCGTCACGAATACCGGCTTATATACTGTCAATCTTATGGCCATGGGGTGGAAATCCAACATCAGCTTGTTGGGGGTAGATACCATTTTCACCATTTTACGAGGCAGCGGTTTGGGTGGAGCTTGGTATGAATTGGTACTTTCCGCTGTGGTTACCATTCTGGCCGGGGTTCTTCTCTATATATTCCTTGGTACCCGGCTTGGCCTTTCTATCCGGGCCACCGGGGACAATCGGGATATGGTACGGGCATCTTCCATTAACCCGACTTTTACAATTTCCATAGGGCTGTGCATTTCCAATGCCCTTACAGCCCTGTCCGGGGCGGTGGTTGGACAGTACCAGAAAACAGTGGATATTAATTCAGGTACAGGTATCGTGGTCATTGGTCTGGCCTGTCTTATCATTGGAGAAACCATTTTGGGGCGACGCTCTATTTTTAAGGGGATTATTGCCGTAATGGTGGGGTCGGTCATCTACCGTTTTATTTATGCTGTTGTATTTTATACCAAGATAGTTCCGGTAGAGTGCCTGAAGTTGGTGACTGCTGTGGTAGTGGCTCTTGCTATTTCGGCTCCTACCATTAGACGGTGGATGAGTTTCCAAAAGCGTAAATTGGCTGCTGGTCGAAGAGGAGGCATGTAATATGCTGGAGCTGTGCAAGGTATCCAAGACTTTCAATCCGGGCACCGTTAACAGGAAAAAGGCGCTTGATGGACTCTCTCTCAAGTTGACCCAAGGGGATTTTGTTACCATTGTGGGTTCCAACGGTGCTGGAAAGTCCACTTTATTTAACCTAGTGGCAGGGGCTTTTTTCCCCGATGAGGGCAGTATCCTCTTGGATGGGATGGATATTACATTCCTCCCGGAATACCGGCGCAGCCGGAGGATCGGCCGCTTGTTTCAGGACCCTATGCGGGGCACGGCACCCAGTATGACGATTGAGGAGAATTTGGCACTGGCTTATTTACGCACCTCCAAAGAAATGGCGCCCTTTAGCAGGATCACCAGGAAAGACCAGGCCTTTTTCCGGGATCGGCTGGCACTGTTGGATATGGGGCTGGAGGAACGGATGAA
>JAZQMD010000189.1:0-6789 GCA_045543215.1 Oscillospiraceae bacterium | reverse complement strand
GTTGCTCTGCCCGTGCTCAGCGCGGCAGATATCGAAACGGCAATTCTGCCGACCGCTCTTCTCTCTACCCATACCGGCGGTTTCCCTGGGGCCACCTTCCATGACCTTACTGAACAGCTCCCCTCTATCACCTCCCATTGGACCTGTCTGGGGATACACTTTGACGCAGTATACACCGGCTATCTTGGCTCTAAAAATCAAGTAGAACTAATCGTGAATTTTTTTAACAACCTTGGCCGTGGGGCCCTCAAGCTGGTTGACCCAGTCATGGCGGACAATGGCGCACTCTACAACGGCTTTCCCCCTGATTTCCCCCTGGAAATGAAACGGCTGTGCGCCCAAGCTGATATCATCATCCCTAACTTTACCGAGGCTGCTCTCATGCTGGGGGAGTCCTATGTAGAGGGCCCATACACCAGAACATATGTGGAAGGCCTACTCCATCGACTTTCCTGCCTTTGTCCCGGACGGATTGTGCTCACCGGGGTCTATTTTAACCAAAGTTCTATTGGTGCAGCTACCTTCGATCCGGCGACAGATCAGGTGAACTATGCCCTAGCCCCCCATATCCCCGGCCACTTTCACGGCACCGGGGACATTTTTGCCAGCGCTCTGCTCGCCTCCCTTCTAGTGGGAAAAAACCTGGATGAGGCAACCCAAATAGCTACCAGCTTCACTGCAGACAGTATCCGTAAAAGTAATCCCCTTCAAGAACGTAAGTACGGCGTGGCCTTCGAAGCCGCCCTTCCTGGGCTAATGAAGACTCTGGGGCTGATTTAAGCACAAAGCCGTCCGGGTTTCCCTCGGACGGCTTTTCTGCCTTATATTTTATCTTCTTCTCTTCCGTTCAGGCCGTCGCCCCGTTTTTTTCCTCGAATGAGCGTGTCCCCTTCTCCCTCTGGGCACACTAGGCTCTCTCCGGCTCAACGTAAGACCTTGAACCTGCCGGGGGTGTACCTCTACCCCCTCTAGGCTCAGAGTTACCTGTCCCGATTCCACGTCGGCGGCGGCAATAACCACCGTGACTGGAGTCCCAATGGTATAAATGTGTTCCCCCTGGCCCCCCCTAAGAGTCATAGTTCCTTCATTGTAATCATAGTCGTCCTGGGGGAGGGCCTCCAGAGGGAGTAAGCCCTCTGCTCCGCAGGCAAGCAAAATAAATAACCCAAACCGGGTTACCCCAGATACTGCGCCTGGAAATATCTCGCCCAAATGGGTAGCCAAAAACTTGGCAGCATATCGCTTTTCCACCTCACGCTCGGCAGTTCCGGCGGCGATTTCCCGGAGTGAGGATTGATGGGCTGCCCTCTCTACTTTCTTGCCCACATCCAATAGCGCCTTTTTATCCCGGTTGAGTAAGGCCGTAATGGCCCGGTGGACCATCAGGTCGGGATAGCGGCGGATGGGGGAGGTAAAGTGGCAGTAATGTTCCGCTGCCAGGGCAAAGTGCCCCAAATTCTCTCTATCGTACCGGGCTTTTTTCTGGGCCCGGAGAAGAAGGGTATTTACCATGAGGGCCTCCGGTTTTCCTGATGCTTGGTCTACCACCTTTTGCAAGGAAAAAGAATCTCCTGCTCCAACCCGATAGCCTAAGGGGGTAAGAACTGCCCGTAGACTTTCCAGCTTGTCCACTGACGGTTTCTCATGCACTCGATAAACACATGGTCCTCCAGACATTGACAGATGCTTTGCCACTGTCTCATTGGCGGAAAGCATAAACTCCTCAATGACAGACTCCGAGCGTCCGGTCTCCCGGACAGCCAAGCCTACCGGTTCACCTTCCTCATCGCACAAGACAGCCAGCTCACCGCTCTCCAGAGTAAGAGCACCCCGTAAGCGGCGCCTTTTCGTCAGGACTGCGGCAAGGATGTCCATTTCTCGCAGCATAGGCAGAAGGTGGGCGTACCGCTGTGCCAAAGCAGGATCTTCCTCTCCCAATAGCTTATTGCAGTCCTGATAGGTCATACGCTCCATCGAACAAATAACGCTCTTGGCTAGCTTATGCCTTAAAATATTTCCATCCCCATCCATGGTCATAAAGCAAGAGAGGGTAAGACGATCCTCCTGGGGATTAAGAGAGCAGATTCCATTGGACAAAGCAATTGGCAGCATTGGAACCACCCGGTCTGCAAAGTAGACCGATGTTCCCCGCTCCCAAGCTTCTGCATCCAGAGGTGTTCCGGTAGCGATATAGTGGGACACATCCGCGATATGCACCCCCAGTACCCAGTTGCCTTCCTCATCCTTTTCCAGAGAAACAGCATCATCGAAATCCCGAGAGGAGGCTCCATCGATGGTAATGATCATCTCTCTACGCAAATCCAGCCGTCCGGCCAAATCCTCCTCCGTCAACACCTCCGTAATCCCCAGGGCCTGTTCCATTACCCCGGGCGGGAACTCGGAACAGATATCGTGATCATAGAGAATGGAATCAATGAGAGCAGCAAAATCCCCGGATGAACCAAAAACCTGAGCAAGCTGTCCTGATGGAGTCTGTCCCCGTCCGTAAGCGTAACTGGTCACTGATACCGCCACCCGGTCACCAGCATGAGCATTGTGAAGTTTCCCGGTGACCAGGATGGGACTGGGTAATTTAGAGTCGGACGGTTCCAGCCAATATCTATGGTTTTCTTTTCGAAGCACACCGGTGACTGTCTTGTGAGCGCGGGAGCATATCTTTACCACTCGGGCTGCAGTACGCCCCTCTCCTCCATCTCCGGGGACAGCCACTGCGACAACCGTATCTGCATCCCATGCACCGCCGTCCTGACGGGGAGGCACAAAATAATCCTCTCCGCCACCTTCGGGGGTAAAAAAACCGTAGGATTTCGCTGTAGCCCGATAGGTTCCGGTCATTTGTATTTTCTCCGACATGGAAGCTTCCTCATTTCCCTGGTTGACTTAATTATGCGGTCCCTCCCGGTCAAGCTTGGGACTAAAACCTGCTGTATACTGCTATTATACCACATTTGAGCAATTTTCAACAAAAAACCGATGCAGCTCATAGGCCGCATCGGTTTTTCATTCTTGCTTACTTCACTAAACTAAGCGCCAAAGTGAGAATCATAAAGATAATTGCTACCCACTTGGTAGCCTTAGCCAGACGTGCATCAATCGATCTAGCCTTGTTTTTAGACAGGAAGGTATCCCCACCGCCGGAGATAGCACCAGACAAACCAGAACTCTTGCCCGACTGAAAGAGTACCACACAAGTTAAAAACACACAAATAACGGCGTAAACAATTGTAAGAACCAGGGTAGCAGTAGACATTTTAGTTCCATTCCTTTCAAAGCTCCGGGGGAGTATTTCACAAGCACCAGTCCAAAACCCTATTAAAAATTTTTAATGTATTATACCATAGTCTATGACAGAAAGCAAGTAATTTCTCTTCTTCACTATTTAAATTTTATATTTTTCTCTCGTACTATCTTGCAATTTTTACCGTCTTTCGATACAATGTACCGTTGAAATCATAAGTGGAAACTTTTTTACACACTATATTTTAAGGGAGCGGCCAAATGGAAACCATAATCATTGGCATCGCCGGGGGCACTGCTTCAGGTAAAACAACCCTCATTCAACGCTTAAAGGAATCCTTTGGGGACAATATTTCCGTGGTCTATCACGACAATTATTACAAAGCCCATCCCGATATGCCCTATCAAGAACGAGCTACTCTGAACTATGACCATCCCGATGCCTTTGAAACTGATCGTATGGTCACTGACCTCAACGCCCTACGCAATGGGCATGCCATCTGCTCTCCATTATACGACTACACGATCCATGACCGCACCAAACAGACATTGGTAGTACAACCCACTAAGGTAGTGGTGGTAGAGGGTCTCCTTATTTTTGAAAACAAGGCCCTGCGCGAGTTAATGGACATAAAAATTTTTGTAGATACCGACGCTGACGTACGCATTCTTCGCCGCATCTTGCGGGATGTGAAGGAGCGGGGCCGCTCCCTTGACTCGGTGGTCGAGCAGTACCTCACCACCGTCAAGCCCATGCATGAGCAGTTTGTTCAACCTTCCCGTCAATATGCCGACATTATAGTGCTGGAGGGCGGATGTAATCTGGTCGCCTTGGACATGATCGTCCAGCGGATTAAAAACCATCTCACCCAATCACAACTTTAAATAATATGAAAAAAATGTGCAAGCTCGTTTTATACCCTTTTACTTCTCTCCCAAGGTGGTGATCCCGTTTTGGTCTTTTCAAGCTTATATTTTCTTTTCCTTTATCTCCCCGTGGTACTGCTGATCTACTATATGGCCCCGCTAAAGTTGCGCAACGGGGTATTGTTAATCTTTAACCTCATCTTCTATGGCTGGGGTGAACCGGTGTATATCCTCATTATGTTTATCTCCATTGCCATTGATTACACTCACGGTATACTGGTCGCCAAAGCCAAGGCCAAGGGGAATGACAAGAGAGCACGTCTGGCAGTTGCCTCATCAGTGGTATTTAACCTCGCCCTGCTATTTTTCTTCAAGTACTGGGACTTCCTGGCTAGTTCTTTGTCCGCCATTAACTTGAACTTTATGCCTATTTTAGGGATTGAACTGCCCATCGGTATCTCCTTCTATACCTTCCAGACCATGAGCTATACCATCGATGTCTACCGGGAAGATGCCAGGCTTCAAAAGAACATCGTTACTTTCGGTACCTTCGTTACTCTGTTTCCTCAGCTCATCGCCGGCCCCATCCTCCAGTACAAGGATCTGGACGAGCAATTGGAAAGGCGCTCCCACTCCCCGGAGCAATTTGCTTCAGGTGTGCAGATCTTCGTAGTCGGTCTTGGTAAAAAGGTATTGCTGGCCAACAATATCGGTATGCTATGGGATACCTGTAAGGCCATTCCTCCGGAAGAATTAACAGTCCTTTCTGCCTGGCTTGGCATACTGGCCTTCACTTTCCAAATTTACTTCGATTTCTCCGGTTATTCCGATATGGCCATTGGCCTGGGGCGAATGCTGGGCTTTGAGTTTATGAAGAATTTTGATTATCCCTATATCTCCCGCTCGATCACTGAATTTTGGAGACGGTGGCACATCTCATTGGGCGCCTGGTTTCGAGAATATCTGTATATCCCCCTGGGGGGCAACCGCGTATCTCGCCTCCGGCTGCTACTCAACTTAATGGCAGTATGGGCGGCTACTGGCATCTGGCACGGCGCTAACTGGACCTTCCTGCTATGGGGGATATATTACGGAATCCTCCTGGCGCTGGAAAAGCTGGTATGGGGCAAAGCTCTAAAAAAACTTCCTACTGCCCTTCGTCATGTGTACACTATGTTTTTAGTATTAATTGGCTGGGTGCTTTTTGCCCTGGATAACCTGACCCAGGTATGGGCCTATTTAAAGGGAATGTTTGCCCTGAATGAGGCTGGTCTTGCTGATCCCGCCGCCTTGTACTACCTGGGTGCCTATCTTCCCATACTGTCTATTCTCACTCTGGCTTCTACTCCTTTTGCTACTCGCCTTTGGAGTCGGCTACCCCAAGGTACAGTCAAAGCCGCCCTTCCCTTGCTCTTGCTGGCCGGGCTTTTCCTGTCTACTGCCTACTTGGTGGATGCCACCTATAACCCCTTCCTTTATTTCCGCTTCTAGGAGGTAATTGCCTTGTCCAGACACTATTCCATCTTTTTGTGCGCGCTTTTTTGTGCCTTCCTTGCCCTGTTTGCCTTGCTCCATCTGATCCTTCCTGACCGTAGTTTCTCGGAAAATGAAAACCGTAATCTCCAACAGTTGCCGATACCCGTATTCACAGGAACCTCAGCAAACTTTTTTAACGGGAAGTTCATGACCGATTTTGAAACTTATATCACCGACCAGTTTCCTGGGCGGGATGCTTTCATCACCTTTAAGGCAGCCAGTGAGTTGGCGGTTGGTAAAACGTCCAACAACAACGTATACTTTGGATCTGACAATACCCTTTTTGCCGGTGTCTCCGCTCCTGCGGAGGGGGTCATAGAGGCCAATTTAGGCTATGTGGACAAGCTGGTAGAGAACTTAGATATACCCGTCTATCTCTCCCTGGTCCCCAATAAGCTGAATATCATTGGGAATCGGCTTTTCGATCCACCTCTATTGGCCCCCTTCCATAACGGCGCGCCCCTTGCCCTTTCTGTGAACTATTTGGGAAAAGATCTATGGGAACAAGCTGCTCAAACCAAGGCTCACTGGGTAGATCTGATGCCCGTGTTCCAAGCTCATGCCGAGGAAGAGTTGTACTACCGTACCGACCACCACTGGACCTCTCTGGGGGCAGGGTATGCTGCCCAGGAACTGGCCTCTGCCATGGGCTTTTCACCCCCTCCCCTGTCTGACTACAAAAAAATTACAGTAACCACTAAATTTTTTGGTACCACCTTTTCCTCCTCGGGGGCTAGTTGGGTAACGTCTGATGCCATCGATGTCTATGTCCCCGGCGGTGAGGTACGCGTCACCACCTACCAGGGGGACGAAGGTATCCCAGGAACCCTCTACGACGGCAGCAAACTGGAGGGTAAGGACAAATATGCCTTCTTCCTGGGGGGGAACCAGCCCCTGATTGTCGTTGAAACGGATCATGATGGGCCGAAGGTGCTTCTTGTTCGTGACTCCTATGCCGATGCACTGGCTCCCTTCCTCACAGAATGGTGCTCTGAGATTCATCTGTTCGATCCCAGGTACAACAATACTAGTATTTCCCAATATGTAGCCGACAATAATATTGACAGGGCAGTGGTGTTATACAGCTTATCCAACTTCATCACCGACAGTAATCTGTTTAAATTAGCC
>JAZQMD010000188.1:0-18898 GCA_045543215.1 Oscillospiraceae bacterium | reverse complement strand
ATCCGACTTAATACTGTCTTGGAATAGGTGGGTCTCCTGGGTGACAAAGCCTTCCATTTGACGCAGGTTGGCGGTGCTGATTTCCTCCACCGGCGTACCGGAAAGAGATACCTGGCCCTGGCTGACAGGCCAAAAGCGCATGAACAGCTTGAGTAATGTGGATTTGCCGCTGCCGCTGCGCCCAGTGATACCGATGACGGCCCCCTGGGGGACATCTACCGAGATATGGTTCAAAATAGTCTCCCCGCCGTAGGAAAAGGTGACCCCGTCCACTTTCGCTCCGGAAAAGGCAATTTCGGGCTTGCCGAAGATGTCTGCGGCTGCAGGTGTATCATCCAGAATATCCAGCACTCGGTTCCCGGCGGCAAAGGTATTTTGCAGGGTACTGCCCAGGTTAGCCAGGGCCACTACCGGGCCGAAGGAACTCATGAGGGCCAGAGTGGGGATTAGAACACCGTCAAAGCCTATTGTGCCGACCTGATATAATCCGGCGGAGGCCAGCAGTATGGATAAATCAAAGATTAATATGACTGCGTTGGTCACCGCCATATTGTACCCAGTCGTGCGCTTCATTTGCGCCTCCTCCTCCAAAAGGGAATCGGTTCGTGCGTTCATTTCATCCAGACGGATTTGTCCTGTATGGTATTGTAAAATTTCAGAGAGCCCCCGCAGACTGTCTAGCACAAAGCTGCTAAGTTCCCCACTTTTTCCACGGAAGCGGGCGCCGGTGTCACCACTGTATTTGGAGGTAAGGATGGGGATGCAAAGACCAACTACGCAGTAAGCGATCAGGGCTAACAGACCCAGGAGCAGATGGTATGAACCTATGAAGAAGCACAGAGCGAGGCAAAACAGCAGGGCGATGGCAGCGGGAGAGATGGTGTGAGCGTAAAATACCTCTAAAAGCTCTATGTCTGAGGTAATAATGGAGATCAAATTGCCTCTGTCTCGCCCTTCCAGCTTTGCGGGGCAGAGTTTGCGAAGCGCACGAAATACCCGATCTCGAATTAGGGCCAGCAGTTTAAAGGCAATGTAGTGGTTGCAGGCCTGCTCGGCGTAGCGCAGTACACCTCGGAGTAAGGCAAAGATTCCCATGAGGATAAATAGGGTGAGCAGCGGGAGGGGGGCGTCAAGTCCAATCCCTTGGAGTACCGCGTACCCACCAAAGATGGTAATAAAGGCGGCGCACAGGTGACCGGCCAGCCCCATAAGGATGGCAAGGATCATAAATCCGGTGAGGGGTTTTACCAGGCCAATGAGCCGTGCCATTACGGAAAAATTGCTTCGCTGATTCATAGTCCGTCCTCCTTTGCGTAGTTTTCCAGCTGTTGTTGGGCGTTCCAAAGGCGGTAATAGGGGCCGTGCTGTGCCAGTAGTTCCTGGTGGGAACCCTGTTCGGCGATCATGCCGTCTTCCATGACATAGATGCGGTTGGCGGCAACCACATTGGCCAGACGATGGGAGATGAGCAGTACCGTTTTGTGCTTGGCCAATTCGTGAATTTGGACCATGATATCGTTTTCACTTTCTACATCGATGTTAGAAGTAGCCTCGTCAAAAATGTAAACCGGGGTGTCGTGAAGGAGTGCGCGTGCAAGGGCCAGCCGCTGACGCTGGCCGCCGGAGAGGTTGGAACCCCTTTCTGCCACAGGGGTATCCAATCCGTTTTCGCTGCTGAGAAATTCGGCCAGACGTACCTGCTCCAGTACGGACCAGAGCAGACTGTTATTTGCCTGCGGGTTTGCCATAAGCAGATTGTCCCGTACAGAACCCTTGAACAGATAGGAGGTGTGAGAGATATAGGTGATATGCCTTAGCAGGCCTTCTTCCAATAGCTGGGATAACTCCACCCCACCCACGGTTACAGAGCCTGAGTAGTCCTTGTTCCGCCCGGTGAGAATCGCTGCCAGGGTGGATTTGCCGCAGCCACTTTCCCCAACAACGGCCACGAAGCCGCCTTCCTCCAGAGTTAGGTCGAGTCCCCGTAAAATAGGGCGCTCGGCTTCGTAGGAAAAGCAAAGCTCCTTGCATTGAATACCACCTTTTCCGGGTAAGGAGCTCCCACCGTCCTGTTCAGGGAGATCAAGCAGATGAAAAATTTTGTTGCTGGCGGCCATACCGTTCATAGCAATATGGAAAAAGCTACCCAGTTGGCGCATGGGGATGAAAAAGTCGGCAGATAGCAGGATAATAAACAGGCAGCCGCCCAGGGAGACATTGCCCTGCATAAACTGAGTAACGGACAAAACGGTGCCCAGCGCCGCACCGCCATAAGCGATCAGGTCCATGATAGTGATAGAATTAAGCTGCATGGTGAGTACTTTCATGGTAATGCGGCGGAAGTTTTCAGCCTCCCTGTTCATCTCGCACTGTTTGAATTCGTCTGCCTGGTAGATTTTCAGGGTAGTCAGGCCTTGGAGATTTTCTAAAAAGGTGTCTCCCAGTGCTGTGTATTGCCCCCAATACTTACTTAGAAGTTTTTTAGCCCAAGTCTGTACTGCAGCGATGGACACGGGAATTAGGGGTACGCAGATCAGCAGGACTACCGCGGCAGGTATGTTAACAAGGCACAGCACCACGAATAAGGTCAGAGGAGCCAACATGGCATAGAAAAACTGCGGCAGATAGGCGCCGAAGTAGGTCTCAAGCTGATCCACCCCCTCAACGGCCACCTGCACCACTTCCGAGGTCTGCGTTTTTTCGTTGTAACAGGCTCCGAGGCGTAGCAGCTTTTCATAAATTTTTGCGCGTAGTGTTTTTTTGACTGCCCTAGATGCCAGATGGTTCATCCGACTGGAAAGAACCGTGCAGAAAAAGCGCACGGCGATGGACGCTATGGTTATGGCGACCACAGCTAAAAGGTCTTTTCTATGGGCGGACCCCTCGTACAGCTTTTGGAGGAGGCGGGTAATCACTCCCATCATGGCGATGTTGGTCGCCAGAGAGCACCACTGAGCAGCTACACTTCCTTTAATATATTTCTTGCTTTGGCTGACCGTGCCAATTAGGCGCTTGTTGATCATCATTACGTTAAACTCCCCCAAAAGTATAGTAAAAAGTGATTTCCAACAATATTTAAAGTATTATTTTTTAAAGAACATAAACAATAAAGATAATAAACTGATGAGAAGGAATTGAAAAAATTTTGTCCCGTACGGGGAACATCCGTACGGGACAGGATGAGGGAGGCTAGGTTTCTGGGAAAGGGAATACAAAGAAAGTGAGCTTGCCAGTTACCATTTAGCAAGGCCCCTACCCAGTTCCCGGCAGGCCTCCTGGTCGTCATCATCTGGTGTCTCATTGATGATCAGGCCGTTTTCATCGTAAAGGGAGGCGGAGGAGCAGCGCTCACACCAATCCCGCATCCACTGACCGTCTCCCCAGCCATAGGAGCCAAACAGGGCAATTTTCTTACCGCTGAGGGAGCCCTCTAGCCCGGTAAACATAGGCTCAAACTCACCATCTTCCAGTTGCTCACTTCCCATGGAAGGACACCCGAAGGCTACAACGGAATAATCTTTAAAGCAATCTGCAGAGAACTCACTGGGAGAGAGAAGCTTGGACTCACCGCCAGCTTCTTTGACACCATCCGCAATACAGGTGGCCATTTTTTCTGTGTTGCCGGTGCCGCTCCAATATACAATTGCAACTTTGTTCATAAATAAATCGTCCTTTCTTCTTTTATAAGTTGGCTTCAGGGCACTCTTTTAAAACGCGTATCCGAATAGACAGGGGTTTCAAAGTGTAGTTCCATTCATCAACCAGCTGACGGGTCAGATCCGGAGGCATTTTGCAGGTACAGAATAAGTTGGCTGGTTTTACCCCAGCTAGGGTGGGGGCGCAATATTCTACTAAAGCCCGTTCAAACATCCCTTTCACATTGCCTCCGCCTAAAGTTAGCGGTAGCTAACTTATGCAGGATAAAAATACCGCGCAACGCGGCAGTTTTCCAGTCTGCAGCTACCAAAGGCTAACTACAAGTCTAATATAGCGCAATAGATGAAGGCTGTCAAGAAAATTTTTTCCGGAGATTGCTTGGATACGGACGAAGAAATAAATTAAAAGTAGCGTTGTCGGACACTTGTAAAATTATTATAAAAGCATTTAGAAAAAGAGTGACAGTTGGGGCCTGGAGTAGAACTTAAAATAAAATAGGCATTGCGCAAAAGAAAATGATGTGAGAAAATAGTGGAATAAGAGATCTAAATAGTAAGGCCCTTCCAGGTGAGTGGGGCTTAGCATGATCGTGATGAACTCCTGTGGTATTGTGGCCTTTATCTGGGCGTTCCAGCATATCTTCTTAGAGCAAAACAGTCTAGCTGACAGCCGTATTCTGCAGGCTATGCGTATTGCCGATCAGTGCTTGCTCTTCCTACGCAAAGGACTTTACAGCAAAGAGGAATTGGAGCAGGCGGGGGAGATTATCCGTACGGGATCTTGCTGTGCCGGGGTGAGGGAGTGTGACCTGGAGATGGTACTCAGCCGCAGCGGACCTGGATCCCTTAAGAAGCTGTGGACTACCTACCTTGCTGCAGCAGGCTATGCAGAGGAGACTGTTGTGGCACTCCAAGTGGAGAACCGGGGAAAGGGATTTCTCAGGCAGGTACTCACCGATCTGGAGCAGGGGAGACTGCCGAGTGGTAAGGTAGGTCTACAAAATGTACATAGGCGGCTTAAAAGTATTTATGGAGAGTCTAACGGGCTGAAGATTGACAGTGGACCGGGTGGCTCCCTGGTAGCGATTCAATTTTTGGTAGAGGCAGGAGGTATGCTGTCGGTATGAGATATCTTTTGGTGGACGATGAGCGTCCCGCCCGCAGCGGGTTGAGGCAAATATTGACCGAGCTTTTTCCCGGATCTTATTTCCAGGAGGCATCCAGCGGAGAGGAGGCCATTGAGATCATGGGAAGGGATTCGTTCGATGCTGTGTTTTTGGACATGAATCTGGGGGATATGCTGGGTACCACGGTAGCCGCTGTCGCCCGCAAGCTCCAACCGGAAGCCTCCATTATTTTTGCCACGGCTTACTCCGATTATGCAGTTAAAGCCTTTGAGATGGGAGCGGTAGATTATATTCTCAAACCATTTGTACCAACCAGGGTAAGAAAGACGGTGGAGCGGCTTCGGGGAATGCAAGGAAAGGCTACTCTTCAGGAATTAAACAAACTTCCCGTGAATTGGGACAAGAAAATACTCCTCCTGCCAGTGGATGAGGTGATCTACATCGAGACCAGGGAGCGGGGCAGCCTAATCCATGCCGATAGCGGCACCTATGAGGATACCGCCCCCATTGGAAGCTTTGAGCGCCGGTTGGCGGGCCGCTCTTTCTTCCGTATTCATAAAAGCTACCTGGTCAATCTGGACCGGATAAAGTCCGTTTTTCCCTGGCACAGCAGCAGCTATGGCATGACGATGGAGGGACGGGAGCAAGATGTGCTCCCGATCGGTCGTACCCAGCTACGTGTTTTAAAGGCGTTGTTCCACTTGTAAATTTCTTTGTACTTTGAGCAGAAATTTCTACTGTTTAAGCAAGAAAATTTACACTTCATTAAAAAAATATATACAGGAAGCATTAAAATGTGGCAAAATTGTAACATCGTGAGTGGGGTGGAATAGGAGAGGCTTTACCCCATTTCTAAGTACAATATTTGTTGTAAGGAGGATATGGTCAATGATTAGCTTTTTCGCATGTATCGCGCTCCTAATCGTAGGCTACTTTACCTACGGCAAGTTCGTAGAAAAGGTTTTTAAGCCGGACGACCGCACGACTCCCGCTTATGCGTTGGAGGATGGAGCTGATTACGTCCCCATGAAAACTTGGCGGATTTTCCTGATTCAGTTGCTTAATATTGCTGGCCTGGGGCCTATCTTTGGCGCTTTGGCCGGTGCTCAGTGGGGGCCTTCGGTGTTTTTATGGATTACTTTGGGTACCCTTTTAGGTGGGGGCGTACATGACTATTTTTCCGGGATGATCTCTTTGCGTCACAACGGTGACAGTATTTCAGAGATCGTGGGTGTCTACCTGGGCAAGGGTATGAAACAGGTTATGCGTGTTGTCTCCGTGGTTTTGCTGGTTTTAGTGGCCGTCAACTTTACCACCGGCCCGGCCAACCTGTTGGCTATACTTACCCCTCAGGTGCTGGACACCAGGTTCTGGATGGTTGTAGTTGTAATTTACTACTTCATTGCTACCTTTGTACCGATCGACAAGGTTATTGGCAAAATCTATCCTCTCTTCGGCATCTGTCTTGTCGTCATGGCCGTGGGTGTGGGTGGTGGTTTGTTCTTCCATGGCTACACCATTCCTGAGATTACTCTGGAGAACTTGCATCCGGCTGGAACTCCTATCTGGCCCATGATGTTTATCTCCGTGGCCTGCGGTGCCATCTCTGGCTTCCACGCCACCCAGTCCCCTCTGATGGCCCGTTGCCTAACCCACGAGAAGAAGGGGCGTACCGTCTTTTATGGCGCCATGGTGGCCGAGGGTATTATCGCCCTGATTTGGGCTGCAGCCGGATGTGCCTTTTATGGAGGCACTGGCGGACTGGCTGCTGCGATTAGTGCTAATACCCAGAGCCGCGTAGTCTACGAAGTGTGCTTCTCCCTGATGGGTCCCGTGGGTGCGGTTATTGGCATGATCGGCGTGATTGCCTGCCCCATATCCTCGGCTGATACCGCTTATCGTGCTGCCCGCCTCACCTTGGCTGACTGGTTCAGGTACGACCAAAAGCCGGTTAAGAACCGCCTGATTCTTACTGTGCCCCTACTGGTTATAGGGACTGCGCTGACCCAGGTGGATGTGCAGGTTATCTGGCGCTACTTCTCTTGGACCAACCAGACTTTGGGTATGATTGTCCTGTGGTGTACTGCAGTCTATCTGTTTAAGAACAAGCTTAACTATTTTATGGCAGCTGTGCCTGCTACTTTCATGTCTGCTGTGTGCTGCGCCTACATCTTCATGGCCAGTGAAGGCTTTGGACTCTCTACTGCGATTGCTTATCCCGCAGGTATTATTTTTGCTGTAGGTTGCTTGGCCGTCTTTGCTTTCACTGGACCTCTGCGTGTTAAGAGAGAGAGTTTGGCCTCTTAAAGGAGCGGTTTATGGACATTATCGATATAATCGTTATGGTAGCAGTAATTGCTATCATTGCTGTTGTCTATTACTTGGTTCGCGACACGCAGAAAAAGGGTATCCCCATGTGTGGGAGGCTCTGTGGAGGATCTCCTTATCATCGAAATAGTGATGGAAGCACCAAAAAAGACTTACCTTGAATAGATATATATTTCATACAAAAGACTGGGTGGATCATATCCACCCGGTCTTTTGTATTTTAAAAGAAATTTGGCATACTAAGCTGCAAACCATTTATGGAGAGGGGCAGGGATGAGGATGCGATCCATTTTGCGGTGGGCACCAGTGCGCTTTGTGGCGGACGTGGCGGCAGTGTATTTTGAAAAAAGGGTATCCCGGTCAGCGGCAGAGTTGGCCTATTTTTTAATCCTTACCTTTTTTCCCATTCTTATCTGCATCAACGCCTTT
Source organism: Oscillospiraceae bacterium (assembly GCA_045543215.1). GTDB lineage: Bacteria > Bacillota > Clostridia > Oscillospirales > Oscillospiraceae > DXYV01. The sequence continues at coordinate 11,358 of JAZQMD010000188.1, read as the reverse complement.
CTGGGGATGCTGCATCTGGATTTAAAGGAGCTTTTGCTGGAGGCGGATGAGCTACTGCCTAGTGGTGTCGAGGAGATTCTCACCGACTATGTGGGATACATTACAACCAATGAGTCAGGAGCCCTCCTTTTTGCAGGGGCCGGGACTGCCATCTTCTTTGCCGCCGCCGCTGTGCGAGGAGTGATGAGCATTATGGAGGATATTTATGGTAGTGCTATCTTCCATGGCCTGCGACGCATGGTGGCCAGCTTTCTCATCTCAATTTTGTTGTTGGTGACGGTTTACTTGTCTATCGTTGTAGTGGTAACAGGAAACTGGTTTTTTCATTTTTTAGAAAGACTTTTGTATGTGGAAAATACTTTAAAATATTTTGGAACCTTTCAATGGATGAAACACCTGATCCTGTTGGGAATGCTCTTTGTGGTTATTCTGTTGCTCTACCGTGTCTCTGCCCCTTTGGGCAATTCCCGTCCGCCGATCTTTACCGGCGCAATGGTGGCCTCGGTTGCCCTGGCAGGGGCCTCTGTCCTGTTTGCCTGGTTTATCGATCTGTCCACTCGTTATTCTCTGGTATACGGTTCCCTGGCTTCGGTAATGATCTTGCTGGTGTGGCTCTATTTGTGTGGTAATATTGTTATTTTGGGAAATGTAATAAATTATGTATGCTTCGAAAAGGGCAGAAAAGAAAAACGGTAAACGCCACCCCAGGCAATGAACTGAGGTGGCGTTGCTCATTGTGCAGGATATCGTTGCTCCAGCCGCTCCAGCACTGATTGAAACCAGTGGGGCAGAGGAGCCTCTACCATCACCTTGCTGCCCGTCGAGGGGTGGGTGAAGGTGAGCTGTCTGGCGTGGAGGCACTGACCGGCCAGACCAAAGAAGGGTTTACCCCCATAGACCTGGTCCCCCAGAAGGGGGTGGCCGATGGAGGCCAAATGAACACGGATCTGGTGAGTACGTCCTGTCTCCAGTCGGCAGGACAGATGGGTATAGGGGCCGTAACGGCTGAGTACGCTCCAGTGGGTTACTGCATCCCGTCCACCCTCTCGCAGGACAGCCATTTTTTTTCGATCAATGGGATGGCGACCAATAGAGGTGGCCACCGTACCAGAATCGACCTTAAAGCCGCCGTGGGTTACTGCCTCATACAACCGAAATAGGGAATGATCCTGGAGCTGGGAGGCTAAAGATAAATGGGCTTTGTCATTTTTTGCGACGATTAGCAGACCAGAGGTATCCCGGTCAATACGGTGGACAATGCCGGGGCGCAGTTGACCGTTGATACCCGACAGAGAGGCTCCACAGTGGTAGAGTAGGGCGTTGACCAGGGTTCCATTGGGATGACCGGGGGAAGGGTGGACCACCATACCAACCGGTTTGTTGACAACGATCACGTCCTTATCCTCATAGACCACATCCAGGGGGATGTCTTGGGCAATTGCCTCTACCACCTCGGGTTGGGGCAGCGTTACCTGGAAACAGTCGCCCACAGTGGTTTTGTAGTTCTTCTTTACAGGGATACCGTTGAGGGTGACAGAGCCTTCCTCCAGCAGCCGCTGGGCCGCTGAGCGGGTGAGAGCCTCTCCTCGACGGGCAAGGAAAGCGTCCACCCGCTCCCCGCAACGGTCAGCGGTTAGATAGAGGGTCGTCGTCATTAGGCCGGCCTTCCTTCTTCTCGCATCTATCAAAAATGAACAGGAAATAGGCACATAGAGTGCTTCCTCCCAATACTACGCATATATCGGCTACATTAAATACGGCAAAGTCTATGAATAGAGTACGGAACATATCGGTGACAAAGCCGAAAGCCAACCGATCGATAAGGTTTCCAATCGCTCCGGCGATGACTACCGCCAGAGATAGCTTGCCAAGAGGGTGGGTGACTACCCTTTTTACCAGCAAAAGAATTAGAAGCATGGTGACCACCGCAGACAGCAGGGCCAGCAGCCAGGTGTGCCCAGATAGCAGGGAGAAAGCCATCCCGGTATTCTTTACATAGGTCAGGTCCATAATGTGGGGGATAAAATCTACCGAGCCGTGAAGGGGGATATTAGCTCGCACCAGGTATTTGACCAGCTGATCCACGCCAACCAGGGCGGTAATTAAAATAAAATAGAGGGCCATGGTGCCTTACTCACCCAGCACGTTGGCGCAGCGGCGGCATAGACCGCTGTTTTCGGGGCTTTCGGTATGCTTCCAGCAGCGTGGACATTTGTCCCCGGTGGCTTGGGTAACGCTTATTTTCACAGCGGGGAAGTTTTCCCCGGCGACGCCTTCATTGGTATTGTCTAAAGTGACGTGGGAGACGATGAACAGATCGGCAAGGAAGGTGGGGGACTCTTTGCCAAAGGCGGTCTGAGCATCAGGATCGGTCAGGTTGAGGGTAACAGCAGCTTCCAGACTTTTGCCGATAGCCTGTTTGCTTCGAGCAGTTTCCAAGGCTTTGTTCACATCATCCCGCAAGGTGATGAGAGAGGTCCAACGGGTGGCTTCCGCCTCCTCCAGGGCCAGGGCGGGATTATAGGCCGGAATGTCGTTGAAGAGCACACATTCCGGGTCAGCGCCGGCATGATGGGGCATAGCGCGCCAGATCTCCTCGCTGGTAAAGGCCAGAATAGGGGCAAGCATACGGGTCAGGCCGTCCAAAATAATATAAAGAGCGGTCTGAGCCGAGGCGCGGTTGTCCTCCCCCTCGCAGTAGAGCCGATCCTTGATGATGTCAAAGTAGAAGTTTGACATGTCCACTACGCAGAAGTTGTAGATAGCTCGGTAGACGGTGTGGAATTCGTAGGAGTCATACCCGACGCGCACCGTCTTCACCAAATCGTTAAACCGGGCGACGGCCCAGCGGTCTAAGGGGAGGAGCTGATCTAAAGCTGTCTGCTGATTGGGGTCGAAGCCGTCCAAATTACCCAGCATATAACGGGCGGTGTTACGGATTTTTAAATAGGCCTGGGAGAGCTGCTTCATGATATCCTTGGAGATGCGCATATCTTGAGTGTAGTCGGCCGAGGACACCCATAGGCGGAGCATATCCGCGCCGTAGTCCTTGATGACCTCCTCTGGGGCCACGGCGTTGCCCAGGGACTTGTGCATGGCCTTTCCCTCGCCGTCCACCGTCCAACCGTGGGTAATGATCTGCTTGTAGGGCGCAGCTCCTTTGGCTGCGATAGAGGTGAGCATGGAGGATTGGAACCATCCCCTGTATTGATCCCCGCCCTCCAAATATACATCAGCAGGGAAGGTTAGATCAGCTCGGGTATCTATCACCCCAGCATGGGTGGAGCCTGAGTCAAACCAGACATCCATAATATCGCTTTCTTTAGAGAAGTGATTGTGACCGCACTTGGGACATTGGAGTCCGGTGGGGACAAGCTCATCGGCGGTTCTATCGAACCAGACATTGGAGCCGTGGGCCCGGAACAATCCGGAGACATGGCAGATGGTCTCCGGCGTGACAACATCTGCCCCACACTGGTCACAGTAGAAGATAGGAATGGGCACGCCCCACTTGCGCTGGCGAGAGATGCACCAGTCGCTGCGCTCGGCAATCATGGAGGTCATGCGCTCCTTTCCCCAAGCGGGATGCCAATGGATGAGGTCGCAGGAGGCAATGGCCGATTCCTTCATGGCATCTACTGAGCAGAACCACTGTTCAGTGGCCCGATAGATGATGGGATGCTTGCACCGCCAGCAGTGGGGATAGGAGTGGTTGATGTTCTCCCGGGCAAGGAGCATACCGGCCGCGGCCAGGTCTTGGGGGATGGTTTCGTTGGCCTTGGCATAGAACTGGCCGGTGTACTTCTCATCGCTCATGACTCCCTTGGCGTTGACGGGGACGGGGGTGCCGATGTTTGTCTTACCCGCCTCGTCATAGGCACGGCAAATATTAAAGTCATCGGCACCAAAGCCGGGGGCGGTGTGGACGCAACCGGTTCCGGCGTCCAGAGTGACGTGGTCGCCGCATAGGAGGACGGAATCCCGGTCGAACAGAGGGTGCTTGGCGGTCATAAGCTCAAACTCCGCCCCCTTAAAAGTAACCAGAGTCTTACAAGCCTCATAGTCCAGGCCGGCGGCTTTGCACACGTCTTTTGCCAGGCCCTCGGCCAGGATATATACTTCCCCGTTGGGAGCCTGGAGAAGGACGTAGTCTAACTCCGGGTTGACTACAATAGCCATGTTGCCAGGGATGGTCCAGGGGGTGGTGGTCCATATGACGGAAAAGGTCCTATTCAAGGGGGCATATCTGCTCAGTTTACCAAGGTCGTTTCGAATTGGGAATTTAACAAAGATGGTGGTACAGGGATCGTCTTGGTATTCAATCTCTGCCTCGGCCAGGGCTGTCTCATCATGGGGACACCAGTAAACCGGTTTCATGCCCTTGTAAATGTAGCCTTTCTCCGCCATCTTCCCAAAAATTTCAATCTGGGCGGCTTCAAACTCCGGAGATAAAGTAAGATAGGGATTTTCCCAATCACCAATAACTCCAAGGCGTTGAAACTCAGCCCGCTGGATATCCACGAAGTCCAGGGCAAAGTCCCGGCATTTATTTCGGAACTCCCCATCGGTGAGCTCCTCGCGCTTAATCTTCTTGTTTTTTAAAATGGCCGACTCGATGGGCAGGCCATGGGTGTCCCACCCGGGAACGTAAGGGGCCTGGAAACCGGTCATATTTTTGTACTTGACAATAATATCCTTAAGGATTTTGTTCAGAGCGGTGCCAATATGGATGTGCCCGTTTGCATAGGGAGGGCCATCGTGAAGGACAAATTTGGGTTTTCCCTCATTTTTTTTCATTAGCTTATGGTAGGTTTCTACCTCATATTTTCCGTTCATAAGCTCAGGTTCTCGCTTGGGAAGGCCGGCGCGCATAGGGAAATCGGTTTTAGGCAGGTGGATTGTTTGGTTGTAATCCATAGTTGGATGCCTCCTGTTATTTAATTTGTTAAGACTCCGGTACAACCCTGTGGTAGCCTCCGGCAGTTTAACAGCCCTGGTCTACCGCTCTTTCACAGCTGGGACAGTCTTGAGAGTGTGGCTTGAAAAAATAACGCCTCTGTCTCACTTTAAGAGACAAAGGCGAATTCCTCTGCGGTACCACTCTCATTGCCGCGTAATGCGGCCTCTCCAGGGCCGGTAACGGGGCCAGCCGGGGCCGCTTACTGGGGTTCGGCAACCCACTCCGAGGGGATACAGTATGCCCGCCTGCCCTCCGCCTTTCACCAAACGGCGGCTCTCTGGGCGGCAAGCGCGGCGCTGCCTGTCCTCATCTGTGCATTATTCCATATATGGCATATATTTTAGACCTTTCCCCGCCAGATGTCAAGGTCTCGGCAGATTTCCTTCATAATTAACGTTATGATACTGGGGGCCGGGGAGATAGGCACCTTTGGAGGCGATGGGATGGCAGAAAGGCCAAATCAGGTGACCAATAATTATTTTTGACAAGATAAAGCGTACGGGAATTATAAAAGCTGAGTGGAAGGCAGGTGGAAAAGGAGGAGAATAAAACAGAGTTTTCAACAGCTTCCACATACTTTTCAACAATACCGTGGAAGGGGAGGAAAGAACTTTTTGAAATTTTATATTTACATAAAAACAATTTGATGAAAAATAAAATAGCAATTTTACTAAAAGCATAACAGTTCCTTCCTACATGTATATTCCCCTTTACAATGGTCAAAAACTATGGTAAGATTACCAGCACGTGTAAGCTACACGACCCATCGCCCGGTTCCGGGGAAAGCAGCGCAGTTTTATCTGCGGCTCCACCTGCCCGTTACTTAGCGGTTGGGAATATTGTTGAAAGGTGGAAACTTCCATGATCCGCAAGGATGAAAAGACGGCCGTGATCCAGGCCAACCGCACCCACGAGACCGATACCGGCTCTCCCGAGGTTCAGATTGCCATCCTTACTGCTCGTATCAACGAGCTCACCGAGCATTTGAAGGTGCACATTCATGACAATCATAGCCGCCGCGGCCTGTATAAGATGATCGGTAAGCGCCGCAAGCTGCTGGATTATTTGGCAAAGAAGGATATTGAGCGTTACCGCGCCATCATTGCCAAGCTGGGCATTAGAAAATAATTGAAGAAAGGGCGGTGCTCCAGCACCCCCCTTTCTTCCCACGTATCATAAAAAGTCCGACTGCACAGGGCCCTGCGCGCTTTTTTAGCAGTTGAACGTACCACCCGTCCCGGCGGAGGCAGGTTCAAGTGCTAAAAACCGGGGGCCTTGCGTTGAGATGAAAGGAGAAGCTATGTCAACGATTATCCGTCATAAGGAATTTAAAAACCGAAAGGTCTACCAAATGGAATTGGCGGGTCGCCCTTTAAAAATTGAAGTGGGAAAGGTGGCCGAGTTGGCCAATGCCTCGGCTATGGTCACTTACGGTGAGACTACCGTTTTGGTGGCTGTCACCGCCGCCTCCAGGCCAAGGGACGGGGTGGACTTTTTTCCTCTGTCTGTGGATTTTGAGGAGAAACTGTACGCCGTGGGCCGCATACCTGGTTCTTTTCTGCGCAGGGAAGGACAGCCATCTTTGCCTGCTGTGTTGGCCTCTCGGGTCATCGATCGCTCTATCCGCCCCCTTTTTCCCTACGATTTCCGCAACGACGTGGTAGTCACCTGCACCGTCATGAGCGTGGATTATGATTGCTCTCCAGAGATTACTGCTATGATCGGTGTGTCAGCCTGTCTGGCTTACTCTGATATCCCATGGGCTGGCCCTATCGGTTGCCTGGAAATGGGCTATGTGGATGGTCAGATAATAGTCAATCCCACCCAAACCCAGAAGCATAACTCCCTTTTGGATCTGACTGTGGCCGCCAGCCGGGAGAAGGTTATCATGATCGAGGCCGGGGCAAAGGAGATTGCTGACGATGTCATGTATCAAGCCATTCTTCAGGCCCATGAGGAAATTAAGGCACAGATCAGTATGATTGAGGCCATTGTTGCTGAAATTGGCAAGGAGAAAATGACCTATGACCATGCCGATTTTGACCAGGAACTTTTTGAAAAGATTGTCTCCGCTACTATGGATGAAGCCAAGGCTGCCATGGATACCGATGATAAAAACATCCGGGAGGCTCGGTGGGATCAGCTTATTGACCGTTGGCACGAGCTCTTCCTGGAGGAATATCCCGAGATGGACAAGTACTTGGAGGAGATCACCTATAAGTTTCAGAAGAAAATTGTCAAGGCTTGGCTGCTGGAGGGGCATCGGGTAGATGGGCGGAAAAAGGACGAAATCCGGCCCTTGGCTGCCGAGGTTGGTTTATTGCCTCGTGTCCATGGTTCCGGTATGTTTACCCGCGGGCAGACCCAGGTGCTTTCAATCTGCACTCTGAATACCCTCTCGGCTAACCAGAAGCTGGACACCATTTGGGAGGAGACTGAAAAGCGGTATTTGCACCACTACAATTTTCCTTCCTATTCTGTGGGTGAGGCCCGGGGTGCCCGCTCTGTTAACCGCCGGGAGAAGGGCCACGGGGCCTTGGCCGAGCGGGCCTTGGAGCCGGTTATTCCTGATGTAGAGGCCTTCCCCTATTCCATTCGTGTAGTCTCTGAGGTGCTTTCCTCCAACGGTTCTACCTCCCAGGGCTCTATTTGTGGGTCTACTTTGGCCCTTATGGATGCCGGTGTGCCCATTAAGGCCCCTGTAGCTGGTATCTCCTGCGGTTTGATCCAGGATGATGACGGAAGCTTCACCACCTTCATCGATATCCAGGGGGTGGAGGATTTCCATGGGGAGATGGACTTCAAGGTGGCAGGTACCAAGGCCGGCATCACGGCAATTCAAATGGATATTAAAAATGATGGACTCTCCCATGCTATTATTAAGGAGGCACTAGAGATTACTAGGGATGCCCGCTACGCTATCCTGGATGAAATTATGCTTCCCTGTATTTCCGCTCCCCGATCTGAGGTGGCGGAGACTGCGCCTAAGATGGTGAAAATGAAGATTGACATGGACAAGATCCGGGAGGTCATTGGTTCCGGCGGCAAGGTCATTCAGAAGATTACCGCCGAATCGGGGGCCAAAATTGATATTGAAGAAGATGGTACGATCTATATCGCTGGGGCAAATAAGGACTCCTGCGATGCAGCCAAAAAGATGATTGAGACCATTGTTTTTGTTCCTGAAGTTGGGGCGCTGTATTACGGCAAGGTAGTGAGGATTTTGCCTTTTGGCGTCTTTGTCGAGCTGGTACCTGGAAAGGATGGTATGGTTCATATCTCTAAGTTGTCTGGACATCGGGTGGAAAAGTGTGAAGACGTGGTGAACCTTGGTGATATGATCTGGGTGAAGGTTATGGAGATCGATGAAAAGGGACGGGTTAACCTGTCTTACAAGGATGCTCTGAAGGAAATGGAACAGCAGGGTTTACAGAAGAACTGATTTTTAAATAAAATGACCGCGCAGGCTGTCCTGTGCGGTCGTTTATTTTATACATGGCAATCATGAAAGCTATATCGAAATATGTTTAGCGGACTTTATAGTTAATCTAGCTTTTTCTTTTTGTGGTAAAGGATACCCAACCGGCACGCTCCCGGCGGGAAATGATAGCTAGGCCGTTACGTTCCAAGCTGGCTTGGACTTGGTTTGCCCGGCTGTCAATAACTCCAGAGCACAAAAACCAGCCTTCCGGGGCCAGGTAGCGGCCTACTTGGGAGGACAGGGGGATAATTACATCGGCTACAATATTGGCCAGAACTACTTGGTATACCTCCTGTTCCAAAGACTTGGCAAGGGCGGCATCAGTGAGTACATCACCAGACAAAACGGTGAGATTGTCCTGACTGATACCATTTATGGCGGCATTTTCGTAGGCAACGTCTATGGATTTGGGGTCAATATCCACACCTAAAGCCCGCTTTGCCCCAAGAACCAGAGCCGTAATGGCTAAAATACCGCTGCCGCAGCCAAGATCCAGCACCTGATCCCCCGGGCACAATACCTCTTCAAGACCCTCTAAACAAAGTTGGGTGGAGGCATGGTTTCCTGTACCGAAGGTAAGGCCAGGATTGAGGTAGATGGCAGTTCGAGCGGGGGGAATCGGCGCTTCTTTCATCCACCGGGGGGACACATAAAGCCGCTTGCCAATCATTAGCGGCTTGTAATATTTCTGCCAGGCTGTGGCCCAGTCCTCCTCGGCTATGGAGCGGCAGCTATACTCATAGTTTTCCAGTCCTAAAAGATAGATGCGCAGATCAGTCTGGCCAGCGCTGTCATTGGTGACATAGAACTTCACCCGGCAGGCCCCAGCCATGTGCGACAAAAGCGCATCGTCTACATAGTCCCAATACTGGCGGTTTTCTTCCAGAAAGGACTTAAAATCCTCCTCATCCTCGATCTCCAGCCCGATGACTCCGTTTGCAGTCAGCCGGGCGCACACAGTATCCAATTCCCTTCGGGGGAGGTTGAGGGTAATCTCCAGCCAGTCAGTTTGTTCGCTCATCCTGGGTTCTCCTTTCACCGTCCCATTATCTAAGAACTCTGTACCTCCATCTGGGACGATTGGCGCTTTCTTAGGCCTGAGTAAGACTCAGCGAGTTTTACCCATAAAGAACAGTGCGATGACCCCGGGGCCAGCATGGGCGCCAATGACAGGACCAACATGATTGATAAAAATATCTTTCGTACCAAACCGCTTTTTTACCTCATCAGCCACGAATTGGGCATCTTTCAGACAGTCACCATGGCTGATGAAAACGGGATATCGATCCGGATCGACGGCAGTCGCCTCCATCTTGTCTACGAGGGTGATAAGGGAGGCCTTGCGGCCCCGGACTTTGGTTATGTTGATGAGATGCCCCTCATTGTCAACATGGAGCACCGGTTTGATGGATAGCATGGTGCCCATAAAGGCGGTGGCGGAAGAAACGCGGCCACCCCGTTTAAGAAACATCAGATCTTCTACGGTAAACCAGTGGCATATGCGTAGTTTGTTTTCTTCCACCCAATCACGCACTTGCTCAATGGTGTCCCCCGCCCGCTGACGTTGGACTGCATGCCATACAAGTAGACCCTGTCCCAAGGAGGCGCACAGAGTATCTACAGCGTAAATTTTCCGTTCAGGGTAGCGTTCAGAAAGATCATTGACGGCAATTTGCATAGAACTAAAGGTGGTGGATAGTCCGGAGGAAAAGCCCAGCACCAGAATATCTTTTCCTTTTTCCAGCAGAGGAACCATGGTATCGGTGGCCTGCCCCACGTTGACGGCGTTAGTGGTAGCTGTGGCTCCACCTCGGAGTTTGTCATAAAAGGCATGGGGATCAATTTCCCGGTTATCGGGGAAATTTTGATAGCTAATCCCCTCCATTAAAAAAGATAGGGGAAGGACATCAACCTCCAGCTCCTGAACCATTTTGGCATTTAGGTCGGCGGACGAGTCGGTAATAATGACAAAATCTTGCATAACTGTTTCCCTCCATTGAATTAGGTAACTGCCCCTTACTTTTTCTTTTTACGATTTTTTTCCTCCTGCGTTTCTTCAATGCGTAGCAGATCGAGGATACGGCGACAGGCTAAGGCCCCTGCATAGCTGCGTAGGGCCAGAGAGACTGCCAGCGCGGGCAGGTCGGTGGGATTGGATATATCCTCCATGGCTGCTAGCGTGCCATTGAGGGCCAGATCCAGCTCAGCGCAGAAGCGTCCATAGCTCACCATGGGGTCTCCACCCATGGATTGCACAGCAAGAAGCTTACGAATATCGCGCACAGAAAGCACCTGCTTCAGGGCGGCCACGGCGGTCAGGCTGGCCAAGTGCTCCCGTTCATACCGCTTTCCATTGGTGCGGGGGACAATTCCGTCCTTGATGTAGTTGTTTATCATGGCCGGGGTGAGTCCTTCACCCTCATGAAAGGTAATCAGCTGGCGGCTTAAATAAGCCACAACCTGATCCATGTAAAGGGGAAGATCAGGCAGGGACTCCCAAGACGCAGGTCGCTCTCCAGCCATCCTCTGCTTTAGAAGCTCCAACTGCTGTAAGCACTGGAGATGATCCATCTCTTCCAAGACAGCCCCTCCTCTAAAGTCATAATTTTGGCAATTATATCATACAATTCTTAGAATTGTAAAGTTAAAATCAGGAAAAGGGACGCTGGAGGTCAACAAGGCAGCTTTTCCTTGACAGTATCTATCTTTGATGATATAGTAGCTTTAATAAATTAGCTTTGATGGAGATGAAACCGCTGGCGACGCTCAGAGAGGGGCACACTTTGGTGCAAGTGCCTTGCGGAACGTGGCGGCTGTACCACTCCTGAGCTGTCCGGGAGATAACCGGAACGGGTTCCTCCCGTTATAGGGGGACACAAAGCGGCGGCAGTCAAACCGCAAGCAGGGTGGAACCGTG
>JAZQMD010000187.1:0-5366 GCA_045543215.1 Oscillospiraceae bacterium | reverse complement strand
ACCTCATCATTTGTATTAGCGGTCTGCTCTGTGTAGGAAATCCCCTTACTGTCCAGGTACTCCTTAGCCCTGGCAATAGGCGTGGCCGAATTTGGCTCAGACAGGGAGTAAAGTAATCCTACCTTATCCGCATCCGGATCTTGAGCCAGCATCATTTCTAAAATAAAGGAGGTATTTAAGGCATCACTGGTACCAGTCGCATACTCAACTTTAGTAAGGTTGGCTGCATCCGGGTCTGAGATAGCGGCATACACCACCGGGGTCCTGTTCTCTTCAGCACACAAAACGGCTACCTGGGCGGCAGTTGTGGCAATCGGAATGATGGCATCCACCCCATCGGCAACGGCCTGATCCCCCAGCTGCTTTAGGATAGTCTGGTCGTTCTGCCCTGAAGTAATCTCATATTCAATGGTAATCCCCTGCTCTGCCGCAATGGCATCCAGCCGGGCGGCAACCGCATTTGCAATCTCATCCATAGATGCATGGTCCAGTTGTTTAATGACCGCTACCTTGTAACTTCCATCGGAGGCAGGCGGATTCATGGATTGGGAAGGGTTATTCCCCAACTGTGAAGAATTTCCGCCGCAGGCAGTCAGGATGAGGGCCATGCCACAGGACGCCGCAAAGGTAAAGTTTCTTTTCAAAGTATGCTTTTTCATAGTCTTTTCTCCATTCATAAATAGAATTTGAGCAGCAGATGAGGCAGACTCTTATATAAAACAAAAAACGCCTTCGCCCCAACATGGGACAAAAGCGCCTGCTTCTGCGATACCACCCAAATTGACGTTCCTTTGAAAAACGCCCACTCGCTACACGTACCATCATACGTGCCCTGGTGGATAACGGGTGGGTTCCCGTCGGCATCTACTGGGGCCTATGCCCGTTCAAGCCGCCCTCAGAAGTCCATTCCCTGGCTGTCTCACACCCCCTTTCCACCTCCAGGGGCTCTCTAAAGATCCACATATGCCAAGTACTTTTCTTCCTCATCAGTTTACCACTATGCTATTTTCTTACTAGTTTCATTATAGAAAGGCCCCTCCCATTTGTCAACCAAATTTTCTAAAAAATTTATCTTTCACCAAAGTGAACAAGGGACAGGATCTCAACTCCCAGTCCCTTCGTTCTCTTTTTTCCATCCTTTCCTCAGAAAAGTTAACTTAGTCTCCGAGGTCACCACCGCCACAAAAATAAGAGCAAAACCCGCTACCAGTCGGAGGGTTATCTCATCCCCAGCAAATAGTACCGAGCATAGCACTCCAAACACCGACTCCAGGGATAAGATAACTGACGCTGAGGCAGGATCAGACCATACTTGGCCTACATTTTGAAACAGCAGAGCTACCGTGGTAGCCATAACCGACAGATAGGCCAGCTGAATCAAAATACTGAAGTTAAACACGGGTAAGGTGGGAAATTCCTGAAATATTATCCCAAAAATCCAGGAATATAAGGCCGCAAACGCAAACTGAAAGATAGTCAGCAAATAGATGTCCTTCCCCGTGGAGACTTTTGCTACCGCCACAATATGGGCCGCGTAAAATACAGCGCTGACTAAGGTCAGACCATCCCCCCAAGTAACGGTGAGATTTCCACTCAGGGAAACAAAACCCACCCCGGTTACACATAAAACTGCGGCGGCAATGTTAAAACCGTCTGGCCGCACCTTCATCACCGCCCAGCAAAGAAAAGGAACCACCACACAGTAAACCGCCGTCAAAAAAGCATTTTTGGATGGGGTAGTATCCATCAACCCAAAAGTCTGTACCGTATAAGCAAGGAATAAAAATCCTCCTATAACCGTACCCCGCCACAAATAAGATAGGTCAAAGCCTCTCCACTTTTTCCAGCATATCAAGGACAACAGCACCGCCCCCACCGTAAAACGGATGGCCAGCAGGAAGTAAGTAGGAATGAAATCTGTTACATCTTTCATAATAAAAAAGGACGAGCCCCAGATAAAAGCGGCAGCAAAAAGCATAGGCTTTGCAAGAGCGCCCATGGTTTTTTCATTCATCTGTGATAAGTACTCCTTTATTTTCACAATTTTCTATGGTATGATAATTTTATATGAGGTGATTACATTGCCAAAGCTGGCCGCCGAGTTCTATTTACAGGATACTCTTACAGTCGCCCGCGCTCTTCTGGGCAAATATCTGGTCCGAGTAGATGCCGGACTGCCCCTTGTGGGCCGCATCAGCGAAACGGAAGCCTACATTGCCGCTGGCGACAAGGCCTGCCACGCATACAACTACAAACGCACGCCCCGCACCGAGATTATGTTTCATTCCGGCGGACTTGCTTACATCTATCTTATCTACGGTATGTACGCCTGCCTTAATCTGGTCACTGAAGCTGAAGGGGAGCCTTGCGCCGTACTCATACGGGGGCTTCAACCCAGATACAATTATGACATCATAGCATACAACCGTTTTGGTTGCAAGTTCCGGGATATGACTCCATATCAAAAAAAGAACTTTCTGAATGGACCGGGCAAGGTTTGTAAAGGTTTTTCCCTTACTACCAAGGAAAATGGCATTTCCCTTCTGGAAGACAAGCTCTATGTTTGTGAAAGCCTCTCGGATCTGGGCCTTTCCCCGTTCCCAGGTGATGAGTTCCTCCCGGATATTAAGGTCGGCAAGCGTATCGGCATAGATTATGCCCAGGAGTGCGCCGATTATCTATGGAGGTTTTACCTTTGATTTGGACTGCCCCCTCATCAATGCCAACAATAAACCAGGCGGCGCAAATGCTCCACCTGGTTTTTCTCAGTTCTCCTTACTCATATGCTCGGCGGCTGATTTAAGCATAAGCCGTTTAGTACCCACGTTATCAAAGGCAATCTCAATCAGAGCATCCCCACCCATTTTTTGTACTGAGAGAACCATCCCACGGCCAAAGGCCTTGTGATGTACCATGTCTCCCTTTCCATAATCAGGTATACAAACAGCAGCCTTCGATCCATATCCTCCCACTGAGGTGGCTGATGTACTGGCAACTCCCCGCCTGGAAGCAGGACGGTTATAAGAGGATTTCCCACCACGCGCCGGAGCATGGACGCCCTTGAGGAAAGCTGGCTGTCCCCCATCAGCAGGGCTTCCCGACCGTTGGCCGCCATTGATAGCGTCCCCCCATCCTCCAAAGCGAGTGTAAACTGGGGGCTGATCCCAATCCTCTTCCATTCCCCCTTCGATCCAGCCGGCCCGACCGCTACCGCTTTGGACAGCAAACTCCTCCGGCACCTCATTTAAAAAACGGGAAGGGCGGTTGGTCGTAGTCCGCCCGTAAAGCATGCGGCTGGCTGAACTGGAAATATAAAGCACCTCTTTGGCACGCGTCATGGCCACATAACACAGACGGCGCTCCTCCTCCATCTCCTCCATCTCCCCAATGGCACGCTGCCCAGGGAAGATTCCGTCCTCCATGGCGATGAGGAATACCACCGGGAACTCTAACCCTTTGGCTGCGTGCATGGTCATCATCTGCACCCGCTCCTCCTTCGGCTTCTTACGTCCTTCTCCCTCTCCCTCATCTTGGTTGCCCAACTGCTCGTTCAAGGCCATCTCCTCTAAAAAGCCGGCCAGGGTTGGCTCCATCCCATTCTCCTGCGCACGCTGGATGTAGTCTTGGATGATGGACTTAAACTCCAGCAATCGATCCTTCCGACGCTGGTTTTCAGGGGTCTTTTTCTCCTCCAAGGCCTTCATATACCCGCTGGCGGCCAGTAGATAATCATAAAAGGAGGAAAGATCCAAAAGGCTGGACTTTTCCCTCAGGTCGGCAATCAATTCCCTGAAAACTTCCAGCTTTCCAGATGCCCGGGCCAGCTCTGCCGGCAGGTTACCATCAGAGAGAACCGTAAAGATACTCTCTCCCCGTCCCAAAGCTATCTCCTCCAGAGCATCGATGGTCTTGTCCCCAATGCCCCGGGGCGGGACGTTAATAATCCGCTTAAGGCGCAGATCATCATTTTCATTGTGCACCAGATATAGATAGGCCATGATATCCCGAATCTCCGCCGAGGAGGTCATGGGATGGCGCATATACACGTCAATACCACTACGAATTAAAGTCTGATAGACCACGTTTGCATTTGTATTGTTGCGGTATAAGATGGCGAAATCCTGTTCCGCTCTCCCTTCCTTTAGTCCCACCAAGATCTGGGTAAGCACATATCTGGCCTCATCATGCTCATTCTGAGCAGAATAGACCTGAAGCTTCTCCCCCTCCTGGCGGCGAGTCCAAAGCTCTTTTCCCTTACGGCCCTGGTTATTTCGGATCACTGCGTTGGCCGCACCCAGGATATTGCCGGTGGAGCGGTAGTTTTGCTCCAAGCGGATAACCCTCGCTCCATTATACTGCCCCTCAAAGGAGAGTATATTTTCAATGGTTGCACCCCGAAAGCGATAAATGGACTGGTCATCATCCCCCACCACGCAGATGTTCTCCCACTTTCCAGCCAGCAGAGAGGCCAACCTGTACTGGATATTGTTTGTGTCCTGATACTCGTCAATCAGGACATAGCGGAATTTATTTTGGTAGGCCTGACGTACCTCTTCGTTTGATTCCAATAATCGGACGGTATGGAGGATGATATCGTCAAAATCCAAGGCGGAGGCTGCCCAAAGCCGCTTCTCATATTCGGCATAGATTTGGGCGACCTTTTCCATACGAAAATCACCGGCGCAGTCCTTTTCATACTCCTTAGACAGCTTCATAGTATCTTTTGCCCGGGAAATATATCCAAGCACTGTGCGGGGTGGAAACTGCTTGTCGTCCATCCCCAGCTCCTTCATCACATCCTTTATTACCCGGATACAATCATCGGTGTCATAAATGGTAAAGTCGGTGGAAAACCCAAGCTTATCAATATCCCGGCGCAGGATACGTACACAGGCAGAATGAAAGGTAGATGCCCACACTTCGTTTGCCGAGGGGCCAAGTATTTTTCTCAGCCGCTCCTTCAGCTCCCCAGCGGCTTTATTGGTGAATGTAATCGCGATGATGGACCAGGGTGCCGCTGGATCCAGTGCGCACAGCCGCTCCTGTCGATCCTTTTGGCAGGGATCCGGGTTCTCCACATACCCCTGCAAAAAGGCCAAATCCTCCTCCGTCACCCACTGGGGGATCTCCTGGCTGTCCGAGCCCCGTCCGTACCGCATAAGATTTGCTACTCGATGGATCAGTACCGTAGTCTTTCCACTTCCCGCCCCCGCCAACAGGAGCAGTGGTCCCTCAGTATCCAAAACCGCACGGCGCTGCTCCGGATTTAAGTTGATATAGTCCAATGCGATGGCTGCCCGACGGGCCCTGCAAAAATCCAACTGCTGTTGTGGTGTTAACATATCCCCTGCTCCTTGACAATGCGG
>JAZQMD010000186.1:0-2541 GCA_045543215.1 Oscillospiraceae bacterium | reverse complement strand
TGTAGCCCGATCCTCTGGTTTGGCGGTCAAAAAAAACTTTAAATTGGCATTTGGTAATACTTTGGTGCCAATATCCCTTCCATCCATAACCACATCCTGACTACCGGCCACTCTTCTCTGCATTTCCAAAAGAAAGGTCCGCACCTGTGGAATAGCGGAGACTTTTGAGGTGTAGTCGGAAACCTCATGATCCCGAATCGCAACAGTTACATCCTCTCCATTGAGATACATCCGTTGCAAACCGTCTTTACCATATTCCATCTCAATATTCATCTTGCTCAGTAACTCCGTAACGAATTTAGCATCTTGTGGATCTCCCCCCTGGCGCTTGACGCACAGGCCCACGGTTCGATAGATGGCACCTGTATCTACGTACAAAAAGCCTAGCTCCTCGGCCAGCATTTTGGCTAAAGTAGATTTTCCAGCCCCAGAAGGCCCGTCAATTGCAATGCTCCGTCTTTTCATGGACAGTCTCCTCCGTTGCAAATGCCGCTGCGCCAAGCCCAGCTGCCCGGCCTGTAGCCCATGCAATTTGCAAATTAAACCCGCCGGTATAGGCATCTACATCAATAAGCTCCCCTGCGAAAAATAGACCCCTCACCTTTTTGGATGCCATAGTTTTCGGATCTATCTCACTAGTCTTAACACCGCCGGATGTTATAATAGCCTCCTTAAGAGGTCTTTTCCCGGTAATGGGGATTTCGAACTCCTTCAAAGCTCGGAGTAGCGCCCTACGCTGCTCTTTACGTACATTATGGGCTTTTTGCTCCAGGGGAATACCAGAATGGGCCGCAATAACAGAAACCATCGAGGCTGGCATCAAACTACCCAATACTGTAGAGCAGTTGGCGTTTGCCTTTTTCGCCAGATCTCTCTGGAGCCGCTCATCCAGCTGACCATCCTCCAAAGCCGGCTTCATATCGATAGCAAGAGTAAAGGTTCCTCGTTCTTTCGGCATATGAGCACTTGCAGATAGGATCAGCGGCCCAGACAAACCAAAATGGGTAAACAACAATTCCCCCTGCGCCCGATAGAGAATTTTCCCTTTTTCATCTCTTAAACGTATCGCTACATTCTTTAGAGTCAACCCCTGCATCTCCTTACAGCAAGGATCTTCTGATACAAGTGCAACCAAAGATCCCTGCATGGGAGTAACCGTATGTCCCAACCGAACTGCCATTTGGTGTCCATCCCCGGTAGAACCAGTCAAAGGATATGATTTCCCCCCTGTAGCAAGGATAATAGCTTTACATGGAAAATACCGATGCTCACATCGAACAGCAGTTACAGCATCCTTATCTTCCACCACCTCAACCGCCCGGTCATGGATGATAGAGGCTCCTTCCCTGCGCAGGGCAAAGAACAAAGCATCAATTACATCGGCAGACTTATCAGACTGGGGAAACACCCGGTTGCCACGCTCCACCTTTAAAGGAACCCCCAGCCCCTCAAAAAATTGTTGAGTTTCCTCCGGGGGAAAGGCCCTCATAGCACTGTATAAAAATTTTCCGTTGCGGGGGGTATTTCTCAATACCTCATCGGCAGAACAATGGTTTGTCAGGTTACACCTACCCTTTCCAGTAATGTAGAGCTTGCGGCCCAGCTTTGGGTTTCGCTCCAGAAGGGTAACATCAGCACCTGCACGTAGAGCGAATAAGGCCGCCATCATACCTGCGGCCCCTCCGCCGATGACAACGATTTGATTGGAGTCTTTATTTGTCGTCATACTCTACCTTTTCATAGACCTCATATTCATCCCAAATACGCTCTAATTTGCTAAAAATATGAGATATTTCCTGATTCTTTTTTCGTCCTACCGCTACGATGAGGGCATTAAGAATACTCAGCGGGGCCACAAGGGAATCAACGAAGGAGGCCATATCACTTTTGACCAGTAGTTTATAGGAGGCCGTGTCAATCAAAGGAGAAAGATCGCTATCCGTAACCGCTACTACGGTGGCCCCTTGATCCCTTGCATATTCCATTGCCCTGACGGTACGGGTGGAATACCGAGGAAAACTGATCCCGATGACCACATCCCCTTCCTTTACCCAAAGCATTTGCTCAAACATCTCGCTAGACAAAGTGGCCTGAACGTAGCGAACATCCTCAAAAATCAGGTTAAAGTAGAATGCCAAAAAACTGGATAGGGTATTTGAGGAACGCACCCCCAGGATATAAATTCGTCGGGCGGCGACAATAGCATCTACAACCTCAGAAAAATCGGTCCGATTTGTCTCTTCCATTGTCATCCGGAGTTTTTCAATGTCAGATTGTACCACAGTGGTAAGAATATCATGATCCCTCATTCGATCATTGGAAACCTCAATACGCTGAATTGTAGTCAGCTTGCTACGGATCATATTTTGCAAGGCTTTCTGCATACCTGGGTAGCCATCATAACCCAACTCAGCCGCAAAACGCACCACCGTTGATTCGCTGACATTCACTGTTTTTCCCAATTTGCTGGCTGTCATAAAAGCGGCCTTATCATAGGAATCCAGAATAAACGCTGCGATGCGCTTTTGGCCCTTGGAAAAA
>JAZQMD010000185.1:0-31450 GCA_045543215.1 Oscillospiraceae bacterium | reverse complement strand
TGCACAGAGTATGGTATCCTAGACTAGGATGGGTAGGGACTGACACCAATCCCGTCTGGAGTAAGGGATATAGCATGTTTAATTTCTTATATATTTTTGCGGAGATGAATCCGAATAGCTGTTTTTTAGCCAACTGGGCAACATTGATAGATATTTTTATGTCAACAAAAAGGGATAAGGCAGACCGGGAGGCCTTGACTTTCCTTTTGTAGTGCCGTACACTGAAATAAAGAGTTTGATGGAGAAAGGGGAGATCGCTATGCGTTGTAGCAACTGTACCGACCCCCTTCCCAGGGGAGCGTGTTTTTGTCCTAATTGCGGGGCCCAAGTAAAGCGGATGGATTCGGAGTTGCAGCCTGATCAGGCTCATCATTCCTCCGGCCATGGAGTTGTTTTTCGGACTCGAATTCTTGGGGCTTCAAGAAACTATTTTAACAGGCATAAGAAGGAACCGGTGGTGCCTTGGGTACTAGCCTGGTTTATTTTGTCAACCAATGTTTATGTGCCTAAGCCGGAACTGCTTTATGCAATGGCTGAAAGTACCACCGCCTCTACAGAGTATTCTCAGGAAGAGGTGCGCCTTGTCCAAGACAGTGGCCTGCGTCAGGAAAAGGATGGTGATCTGGGTAGCGCAAGATATCTGCAGGATGATGTGGTATTAGTGAGCATTTATGTCGACTATCAGGATGTTTCCTGGGATGAGGGGAAGGAGGAGGATGCCAGAAATTCTCTGGCAGTAGCCTGCGAGTATCTGGAGGCGGAGGCAGGGCGGTACGGCCAGGAACTAAACATTTTTTACGATGTGGAGAAGGAGGACGGCCTGCTTTACCGGATGGACTATGAACTAAGTGCCGCAGCCTACAAGCAGGATGACATAATCGATGCCCCCAACTTTGATATGTATCTATGGAAATGGATTGATGACAATATTCCGGTGGCCGACATTCAAAAGGCCTATGGTACTGATAATATTGGTTTTTTGGCCATGGTGGCTGATGTGGGAACATCCTATGCCAATGTGTTTTATATGGAAGATCCGGATATCTATTATAATGAGGTATCCGTACTGTACTTTTATTATCCGTACACCCGGACCACAGACCAGGAAGTGCCAGCAGTATACGCCCATGAAATACTCCATCTGTTTGGGGCGATCGATTTATATGAGGGAAGTGAAGCGTTTTCCCCTGAAAATATGGACTATGTAGCTGAGCATTATCCAAGTGATATTATGTATTCTGTCTATTGTGACAGCAATCGCTTGCATTATGAAGAAATTCATTTGGAAATTGGGCCGGTAACTGCCTATTACTTGGGGTGGCTAGATGAGTTGCCCGAGGAGGATCAGGAGAACCTGACAAACTATAAACGTGCCGTGGTGGCGGGCTTTTCTTATGGTGATCCCTGGTTTAACAAGGAGGACTGGGGTGAGGAAAATGAAATGAACAAAGGATAAAGGAGTGGTTTACGTGAATTATACCATTGGATTTATCGGTGTGGGCAGTATGGGCGGAGCCATTGTCAAAGCCGTATGTGGGAAGATCGATCCATCGGAGGTATTGATTGCTGATCTGGATCAAAGTAAAACCGCCCTCCTGGCCGAGGAGACTGGTTGTATTGTGGCCCAGGATGGGGCCCAGGTGGCGGGCAGCTGTGACATTCTCATGCTGTGTGTTAAGCCTCAGGCCCTTGCTCAGACAGTGGAGGCTATCAAGCCCCATCTGCATACAAATTTAATTGTATCTATTGCAGCTGGGATGACCCTGGATTCTCTACGGAATATGCTGGGAGGGGATGGCCCCCTGGTGCGGGTGATGCCAAATACTCCTGCTGCCATTGGTAAGGGTGTGCTCCTTACCGCTTTTGGAGATAAGGTAACTGGGGAATATCAGGAAAAACTGTTGGCGCTACTCTCTGCTTGTGGGGCGGTGGAGGTGGTTACCGAGGCCCAGCTGGATATGGGCTCTGCCTTATCAGGCTGTGGTCCTGCCTTTGTTTACTTATTCATCGAGGCCTTGGCAGATGGGGCAGTACAGGTTGGATTGCCTCGGGATAAGGCCCAGCGGTATGCCGCCCAGATGGTGGAAGGGGCTGCGGCCATGGTGCTTCAGAGCGGCCAGCACCCTGGAGTATTAAAGGATGCGGTATGCTCTCCCGGCGGTACAACCATTATGGGGGTGGCAGAGCTGGAGCAGAGAGGCTTCCGGGCTGCAGCAGCCCAGGCGGTGGTGAAAGCCTATGAGAAAAATTGTGCCCTGGGAAATTAGGGGTTATAAAGGGCCCGGCGCGAGAGCGCCGGACTTTTTATTTTTATGATGGAAGAAGTTCTCCGGTGAGGGTATTTCCATCCAAACCAGTGATGCGAACTTCCCGTAAGTGGTTGTGTAGAGATTGGCCTTTAACCAGTACGGCTGCATAGTTTGGGGCGTGACCTCGCCATAGTCCATCTTTCTCATCCTCAAAAAGGACGGGCTGGACGCTGCCCACCAGACCTTGCAGATAGTCACGCTCCATATCACGGGCAAGGGTGGCCGCCCGGTGGGAGCGGGAGTCTTTTTCCTCCTTGGGAATCTGGCCGGGCATGTCGGCCGCTGGCGTGCCGGGACGGCGGGAGTAGGGGAAAATGTGCATGGCGGAAAAGCGGCATTGGCGCAAAAAAGACAGGGTAGTGGAAAATTCCTTCTCATCTTCCTGGGGAAAGCCAACGATGAGATCAGTGGTAATGGAAGGATTTTCAAATTGGGAGCGCAATAGTTCCACCGATTGGAGGTAGGTGGCGGTGTCATATTTGCGATTCATACGCTTAAGGGTGGCATCGCAGCCGCTTTGGAGAGAGAGATGAAAGTGAGGACACAGGTTGGGCAGGGCGGCCGCTCGGCGGCAGAAGTCATCTGTTATAGTGCGTGGCTCTAGAGAGCCAAGGCGTACTCTCATCTGGGGGACTGCGGTACATATTCCTTCTACCAAATCAATGAGGGAGGAGCCATCCCGTAAATCGCTCCCCCAGGAGGAAATTACAATGCCGGTTAGGACAATTTCCCGGTAGCCCTCTTTTTCCAGAGCTTTGGCCTGATCGATAGCGGCAGCTAAAGGGAGGGAGCGCTCCGATCCCCTGGCATAGGGAATGATGCAATAGGAACAAAAACTAACGCAGCCATCCTGCACTTTGAGTAGAGCGCGGGTGCGGCCCTCCAGCCCACCAGCCTCCAGCGGCTCGAAAGTGCGCCGTTTCATGGCCTGGTCCACAGCCATAAGTTGACCAGAATGACAGGCGGCCTCTTCTACCAGGTCTAAAAAGGCGATGTGCCCACTGGTACCAGCCACTACGTCCACACCCAAGGCGGCTACTGCCTCTGGGTCGGTCTGGGCATAGCAGCCACACACCGCTACTACGGCATCAGGGGACTGTTTCTTGGCCCGCCGGATTAAATTGCGGGATTTTTTGTCCGATACTGCCGTAACGGTGCAGGTATTAATAAGGTAAGCGTCAGCGGGTTCATCAAAGGAGGTCAGGGTATGACCCCGGCGTAGCAACTCCCGCTCCAGGGCTTGGGTTTCATATTGGTTAACCTTGCAGCCCAAGGTATAAATAGCGATTTTCATGGATATTGCCCCTTGTCAAATGAAAAATTATGGTTACCATTATAGCAAGTCCGGGTACTCTTGTACAGAAGGGAAAGATATGAAAGCCTTTAATTTTCTTTTTTAAGGGGAAATGGTCGGATTTTAATTTACATCAATATATTTTTCTGGTATAATAAAAGATTATAAATAATAGAAGGATATGGAGGGATAGCCAATGGTTAAGACCATGACAGAGGGAAAAGAGTGGAGGCTTATCCTCCTTTTCACACTGCCTTTGATGGCAGGGAATTTCCTCCAGCAGCTATATGGTGCCGTGGACGGCATTATTGTGGGTAATTTCGCCGCTGCCGGGGAGGATGCCCTGGCTGCTGTGGGAACCTGTGCCCCGGTGACTATGCTCTTTTTGGCTATTGCCATGGGTATGTCCACAGGATGCTCCATTTTGGTAGCCCAGCTTTATGGTGCTAAGCGGTACGATGATATGCGCCAGGCGGTATCCACCTCCCTCATTCTGGTGGGGATTATGGGGCTGGTTCTGTCTGTGGTGGGCGGTATAGTAGCAAAGTGGGTGCTAATGAGCCTACTCAAGGTGCCCTCCTCTTTTCTGGCCGATGCTACTGCCTACTTTTCAATCTATTGCTTGGGATTGATTTTTCAATTTATTTATAATATCGTCTCGTTTATCCTGCGGGCACTGGGGGACTCTTCGGCTACCTTGTATTTTTTGCTGGTGTCCTCGGTGACCAACATTTTGCTGGATTTGCTCTTTGTAGCGGTATTTCATTGGGATGTACCAGGAGTAGCCGTGGCCACCGTGATTGCCCAGGCCTTGTCCGCCGTGGTAAGCGTGGTTTATATGTTTCAAAGATATCCCATCCTGCGCTTTAGAAAGGACGAGTTTCGCTTCCATCGGGACAAGGGGCTCCTAGCCCTCCGTCTGGGAATTCCCACTACCCTGCAGCATTGTGTAGTCTCTTCCGGGCACATTGCAATCCAGCGGCTGGTCAACGACTTTGGGATCACCGCTGGCTATGCCGCCGCCATGCGGGTAGAAAATTTTGTCCTTATTCCCATTTTAGCCTTTAATATGGGGTTGTCGACCTTTACGGGTCAAAATGTGGGGGCAGGGATGCTTGACCGGGTGTACCGTGGACATAAGGCGACGGTGGTCATGGGCCTGCTGGTGTGTTCCTTTGTAGCGGTTGGTACTTACATCTTTGCCGCTCCCTTGGTGGGACTCTTTGGAGTATCCGGGGAGAGCTTGACCATCGGAATAGACTACATCCATTTCATTGCTCCCTGGTTTTTGGCATTCTGTGTCTACATTATTACAAATGGTGCCCTTCAAGGAGCAGGGGACGTAATGTTTACTGCGGTGAATACGCTCTCAAGCCTGGTTCTGCGGTGCACGGCTTCTTATGCCATTGGTTATTTGACTCCAGTGGGAGGGGCGGCGGCCTGGGTCGGGATGCCCATCGGTTGGGTATATTCCATTATCTTCGTTTTGGTACGCTACCGATGGGGACCATGGCGGAAAAGGGCGCTGGTTTCGTCTCTTTCAGAGGAAGACCGGGTGAAGGGAGTGGACCGAGAGGAGGATTAAGCTGTGCAAGAACAATTTTTTGCCTATATTTCACGCATGCGGTATATCCAGCGTTGGTCCCTTATGCGTAATTCTATGGAGGAGAATGTGCAGGAGCATTCCCATATGGTGGCAGTATTGGCCCACGCATTAGCAGTGATCCGCCAAGAGGTATTCGGGGGAGAGATTGATCCTGGGCAAGTGGCGGTGGCAGCTTTATATCATGATGCACCGGAAATTCTTACTGGAGACTTACCTACTCCGGTGAAGTATTTTAGTCAGGAAATTCGGCAGGCCTATAAGCAGGTGGAGGTGGTGTCTGCCCGCAGGTTGCTGGACATGCTTCCCCAGGAGTTGCGTCCTACCTACAGTTCTTTTTTGCAGGAAGGAAAAGGCCCCGTCTACGACCTGGTGAAGGCGGCCGATAAGCTTTCTGCCCACATTAAATGTGTGGAGGAGTTGAAGGCGGGTAATGCGGAATTTCGCCAGGCAGCCCGGCAAACCCTGAAGAGTTTGCAAAACTCTCCACTGCCAGAGGTTGGGTATTTTATGGAGCATTTTCTACCAGCATTCAGCTTGACCCTGGATGAATTAAGTCAATAGGAGGATGAGTCAATGAGAGCCATCGTCACTGTCATCGGCAAGGACCAGGTGGGTATTATCGCTGCTGTGTGTACCTTGCTGGCACAGCACAATGTCAATGTACTTGACATCAGCCAGACTGTGTTGCAGGATTATTTCACCATGATTATGCTGGTGGATGCTGCCGGAGCCCAGGTGTCTTTTGCCCAGTTAGCCAAGGCCCTGGAGGAGGAGGGCAACCAGCGAAACCTGTCTATCCGTATCCAACGGGAAGATATTTTCCAGGCTATGCACAGGATTTAAGGGGCGGATCAATTATGATTAATACCAACGATATTTTGCAGACCATTCAGATGATTGACAAGCAGAATCTGGATATCCGAACCATCACAATGGGCATCTCCCTGTTGGATTGCTGCCATAGTGATCCAAAGCAGGCCTGTCGAAAAATTTATGACAAGATTGCCCGCTCCGCTCAGGATTTGGTTAAAACTGGGAAGGATATTGAAGCTGAATTTGGTATTCCCATCGTTAATAAGCGTATCTCGGTTACCCCTATTGCTTTGGTGGCAGGTGCATCAGAAACAGAGGACTATGTTCCCTTTGCTGTCGCTCTGGATCAGGCGCGAGAGGCCACTGGAGTAAACTTTATAGGGGGATTCTCAGCCCTGGTACAAAAGGGTATGACTCCTGCGGACCTGAAGCTGATCCGGGCCATTCCGGAGGCTTTGGCTGTTACAGAATTGGTGTGCGCTTCGGTTAACATCGGCTCTACTAAGGCTGGCATTAATATGGATGCGGTGGCCCTCATGGGACAGATTATTAAAAAGACTGCCCAGCTTACCGCTGATCGGGGAGGGTTCGGTTGCGCCAAGCTAGTGGTATTTTGCAACGCGGTGGAAGACAATCCTTTTATGGCAGGAGCCTTTCATGGGGTGTCCGAGGCCGACCGGGTGATTAATGTTGGCGTATCAGGGCCGGGAGTGGTTCATCACGCCCTCCAGGCTGTAAAGGGACAGCCCTTCGATATAGTGGCTGAGACTGTGAAAAGGACAGCCTTTCAAATTACCCGCATGGGACAGTTGGTGGCCCGGGAGGCTAGCAGTCGGCTGGGGGTTCCGTTTGGTATTGTAGATCTGTCTCTGGCACCAACCCCCGCTGTGGGTGATTCAGTGGCCCGCATCCTGGAAGAGATGGGACTGGATGTATGTGGTACCCATGGCACTACAGCCGCTTTGGCTTTACTTAATGATGCGGTGAAGAAGGGCGGGATTATGGCCTCCTCCTCCGTGGGTGGGTTGTCAGGCGCTTTTATTCCCGTATCTGAGGATGAGGGTATGATTGCTGCGGCTTCCTCTGGTGTGCTTACGCTGGATAAGCTGGAGGCCATGACTTGTGTGTGCTCCGTTGGACTGGATATGATTGCCGTGCCCGGGGACACCACTGCCGATACCATTGCTGCCATCATTGCTGACGAGGCTGCTATCGGTATGGTAAACACCAAGACCACCGCTGTGCGTTTGATCCCCGCTCCGGGGATGGATGTAGGCGATACCGTGGATTTTGGAGGTCTGCTGGGCAGTGCACCCATTATGCCTGTCCACCGGGAGAGCTCGTCTATGTTCATCGCCAGGGGGGGACGGATTCCTGCCCCCATGCACAGCTTGAAAAATTAAAGCCGCCAGGCCGGACCATGAATCCGACCAGGAGGTAATCCAAAGAAGAGAAAGATGGGGCCTGTTATCTGTGTTAGTCACACACAGCAGGCCTCTTTTAATTTGACACCGTATTTCCATAAAACAGGGAATATGGTATCAAATTACAGTAAAATATGCTGGATTTCCTTGCATTTTAATGTAATAAGATTTATTATTATAGTGATAGTAACCGGATGCTCTTATGCTTGCGGCAGATGGTCTGGCGCCGCTTAAGAAAGGAATGTAACGATGAGCTATATCATTCACTATGATGTGGCTGGGATCATCATTTTGGCTGCGGTTATGTTGCATTTTTATTACAAAAAAACCATTAATACCCGGCGCACCAGGATATTTAGCCATATGATTGCCCTGGCCCTAACCTCCAATCTGCTGGATTTGCTCACCATTTACACCATCGATCACAGTGCATGGGTACCATTGTGGCTTAACTATCTGCTCAATCAAGCTTATTTAATCTGTTTTAATATCCTTCCTACCATTTACCTGATCTATATTGTCGTGGCTGTGGAGCCGAAGAAGCCACTGGTTGTCTGGCAGTGGGTGTCTATCTTTACGCCGGTGGCGGTGGCAGTGTTAATTATTTTGTCCACCCCTTGGACGGGAGCGGTGTTCTACTTCGATGAAAATCGGTATTACTGCCATGGAGGAGTCATCAAGTTTCTCTATGCAATTGCTTTATTTTATGTATGCACCTCTTTGGTATGCGCCTTGGTCTACCGCCGTCGGCTGACCTTGCTGCAAAAGGCCTCTGTGTGGTTTTTTACCGTCTCCAGCCTTGTAGCGATTCTGGTGCAAATGCTTTTTCCAAAGCTGATGGTTATTCAGTTTATCATTGCCGTTGTGTTGCTGCTGATTTACCTGTCCATGGAGAATCCAGAGGATTATGAGGATAAAACCCTGGGGATGTATAACAGTGCGGCCTTGTCTGAGTTTCTCTCGGCTGAGTTCCGGTTTGAACAGCCCTTTACGGTTTTAGGTATTCGGGTGGTGGGAACCCGGTATATCAGCGAGATATTGGGGAGTCATGCAAAGGGGGAACTGCTCAAAGAGCTTGCGGAATTTTTACGCCGAGAACAGAAGGAGGCCCAGGCTTTTTATCTGTCAGGAAACCAGTTTGCAGTAGTAGAGAAGGGCCGGGAAGCCCACTGTCTGGATGAGCTTGCCCAAAAGGTTCGTGAGCGTTTTCGCCAGCCCTTCTTTTTTAATGGGGCGCAGGTATCCCTGGACGCGCCCATGTGCCTGTTTTCCTACCCTAACCATGTGGGAAGCTTGGAAGATGTGACTGGTATGTTGGTTCATGCCCTGCGGCGGGCCAAGCAACAGGGGAATGAGGCGATACTCCAACCGGAGCAGGGGGAACTGACAGGGGTTAGACGGGAGCAAGAAATCCTTCAAATTATGCGTAAGGCTCTGCGGGAGGGTGGGTTCCAGGTCCATTATCAGCCTATTTTCTCGGTGGAAGAAGGGCGGTTTATCTGTGCGGAAGCCCTGGTTCGTCTGGAGTGCCAAGGCCTGGGATTTGTCAGCCCTGAGGAGTTTATACCGCTGGCGGAAAGAAATGGGCTTATTTTTGAACTGGGTGAACTGGTCTTCCGGATGGTATGCCGCTTTATGGCAAAAGAAAGGCTGTGGGAGCAGGGAATTCGGTCCATAGATGTTAACCTCTCCAGTATTCAATGTGTGCAAACAAGCTTGGCCGAGCGGCTGATGGCCATTATGGATGAATATGGATTGGATTACCGTCATATTGAACTGGAGGTCACGGAGAGTGCGGCCGTTTTGTCCAGTGAGGCGCTCAAAAGTAATTTACAAAAGCTGGCTGGTCACGGAGTGCGCATTTCCCTGGACGATTATGGGACAGGGTATTCAAACGCTGTCCATATTATCCAATATCCTTTCCATACTGTTAAGCTGGATAAGTCCATGGTGTGGTCGGCTATGGAGGATCAGAAGGCTATGTGTATGCTCAAACACATCATTGCTATGGTCAAGGAAATGGATATGGATATCATCGCGGAAGGTGTGGAAACCAAGGGGCAAGCGGAAGTGTTAGCGGCTTTGGGCTGTGATTTTTTTCAGGGTTATTATTACGCCAGGCCTATGCCCTCAGAGGCGTTTTTAAAGCGTCTGCAGACAGAGCAGTCTATGGGAAAGGTGGTAGATAAACCATGAATACCTTCCTAGTCGTGGCCGGGGAGGTCCTATCCAGCCCGGTTATGATATTTTTTGCCTCGCTACTGGCATCTATAAGCGGTTTACTTGCATTGTTCAAGCTGGCAAGGTCAGTCAAGTGGCCCTCTACCTGGGTTATTTTTCTAATCTCATGCGTTAATGCATGCATTGCCTTGGCGGCGGAATACCTTGCCAGCGCCCCCCTTCCGCCGCTGATAATGTTGGCAATTCCGGCCGTAATCATTTTAGAGGTGTCAATCATCAGCCGGGACACATGGTGGGCCTATCTCAATTTTTTCTTTGCTATTTTAATGGACTTAGGGTGCATCTATGGACTGAGTAATGCTTTTGTCAGCATATTTATGGAGGGATTCTGGCCTTTGGGAGGCAATGAGCACCGATATACTCTGTTTAGCTTAACCATGTTGGGGGCTACGCTTACCTTTCAGGGGGCAACCCACTCAGCGGTCTATTCAGTCCATGAGCTATCTGAACTGATGCACTCCAGATCCCGGGGAATGCTGCTGTTTATCTATTATGTAATTTCCAGTGTTACACTGATGCTTTCAAGCTTTTTCACGCTTGGACTGGTGTACGACGATTCTCTTTCCCGGCAGTTCCAGATCATGATTCATGCTGACCTGGTAGTGAAAAATGTCCTTATTTTGGCATGTAGATCTCTTATTGTCGTAATCCAGATCAAGCAGGATAGAAGTCTGCAGAGAAGCCATGAGCTTGATATTGACCTGAAAAAAGAGCGTAGCTACCGGGAGAGCACCCAGAAAAAGGGTATGATAAGCTACTGCGCCAATGTGACTAAAAACCTGGTGGAGGAGGGGAGGGAGGTCTTTTCTTCCGATTTATGTGCGGAGGAAGAGGGATATGTGGAGATGATGAAGCAGTTTGCTCTGAAGTGTGTTCACCAAAAGGACTGGAGAAAATTCTTTGTCATTGGAAATCCTACCTATTTTAAAGATAGATTGGAAAGCAGTCCCTCCTATAAGCTGCGTTTTCGTATAAACCCTGCCCGTATGTTGGAGGTAACCAATGTCCCTCACACTGTGAGGGAGAAGCTTTTGAGTGAAAATAAGGAATGGATCTGGGTGGAAATTCACTGTACCATTACCCGGGATGTGGTGACTAACGATATTCTGTCCTATATCTCGGTGGTGAATATTGACGATGAGGTGGCAAAGGAGGACGCTTTGCAGCGTGCGGCAAACGTGGATGCGCTGACAGGGGTTTTTAACCGGGCTGCTCTGGAGGATTATGTGAGGGAATATCTTGCGCGGGGAGAAACTTCTGGGGTTATGTTCCTGATTGATTTGGATCACTTTAAGCTGGTGAACGACTCCCTGGGCCATCCAGAGGGAGACAGAGTATTGAAGGAAACAGCTGATATGCTCCGAGCGGTGTTCCGGCATGGGGATGTGATCGGCCGCATAGGGGGAGACGAATTCTGTGTATTTGCACCCCAAATGACTCAGAGTGATGTAATTGTGCAACGGGCTAAGGAGCTCAATGAGCAGGGGCTGCGGATCCATATGGGAAAGAATGGGGAACAAGTTCAGACCTCCCTGAGCATTGGTATGGCAAGTATATTAGATTGTGGCAGCGACTATGAAGATTTGTATGCTAGTGCCGATATTGCATTATATAGGGCCAAGCAGCTGGGCAGGAATACTTATTGCATGTATACCGCCGAGATGGTAATGGAAGCAAGGTAGAGTAATCGCCCCGGAAGTGGTGAAAAGACATCAGCCAAAAGTCCAAAGGACTTTTGGCTGATGTCTTTTTTATGTAATTTTAGGCCAGCAACTCACGCTCCAGATCCTGAAGCATTAGGTCCAGAGCAGTGATACCACCTTCGGCCGTGTACCATACGGCGGGATGAGCAAGATAGACAATATTACCGTTCTGGTATGCATCAGTCTCCATAACCAGCTCATTTTCCACAATCTCCTGGGCCAGCTTTGCACCCTCAGTCTGAATGGCCGCATCCCGATCCATTACAAAAATGTACTGAGGGTTTTTCTCTACAATAAACTCGAAGGAGGCTTCATTTCCATGGGAGGAAGTGTCAATATTGGAGTCAACACCTACATTCTCAAATCCGATCTCCCGGCCGATGATGGAGCAGCGACCGTCGTTGCCCAAAACATTGAAACTTCCGCTGGTAGACAAACCGACAATGGCGCTTTTCCCTTCGGCAAAGGCAGCCAGGGCGGCGACACGATCGGCAAAGCCGGCCATTTTCTCTTCTACCAGGGATTCCAGCCCGAAGATAGAAGCGATCGTGGTGGCGTTCTTTTCTACACTGGCAACAACACCCAATTCAGCATCGGTAGCCAGGTAGACCACGGGGGCGATTTCGCTAAGGGCATCATAGGAGCTGCTAAGGCGACCTCCGATGAAGATAACGTCAGGCTCACAAGCCATGACGGCCTCCATGTCAGCTTCTTTAATCGTACCCAGGTTGGAAATGGCCTCATTGGTGGCATATTGCTGGAGGTAATCCAGAGAGGTACCTGCAGTTCCAACCACCCGGTCGCTAAGGCCCAAGCTGTCCAGAATATCCAGAGAGGCCATATCCAGGATGGCGATCCGCTGAGGATCATAAGGAACCTCAAGCTGAGCGGGTTCCCGATTTCCGTTCAAACTGGTAATGGTGATGGTTTCGGGGCGTTGAGGATCGGAGGGCTGGGACTGGCTGGGGCTGGGGGAGGTGGATGCGCCCTGCGTGGGACTGGTATCTGGGTTAGTCCCACTGGTCTGCCCACCACAGGCGGCTAGACTGGATGCCATTAGGGTGGCCAGAAGAAGAGACAGCAGTTTTTTCATGTTCAAAGCTCCTTTTCTTTGTCATATAAAAATATTGGAGTACTGGAGATCAGTAGTAAATGGATAAGGGCCTGCCATCGATTTCCATAATCTCAAAATCGACTTTATAGATCTGGGACAGGACTTCCCTTGTCATCACCTCCCTTACCGGGCCAAATTTAAGAATCCGTCCCTCTACAAAGGCGCAGATGTAGTCAGAATAAAACGCTGCATAATTAATCTCATGGAGAACCAGGATTACCGTCTTGCCCAGGTCATCACATAGGCGACGGACAATCTTCATCATATTCGAGGCATGATAAATGTCCAAATTGTTAGTGGGCTCGTCCAGGAGGACATATTCCGTGTCCTGGGCAATGACCATAGCAATATAGGCCCGCTGCCGCTGGCCGCCGGACAGTTCATCGATAAAGCGATCCTGGAATTCATCCAGCTCCATATAGGAGATGGCCTGACGGATGATCCGCTCATCCTCTGGTGTGATACGGTTGCCTGAGTAGGGAAAACGGCCGAAAGTCACCAATTCCTTTACCGTCAGTTTCATCTGGATATTATTGTGCTGGGTAAGGATGGCCAGCCGCTTGGCCAGCTCTTTACTTTTCCACTTGCTAATGTCCTTCCCGTCAAAGTCCACTAGTCCAGAGTCCTGAGCGATGAGACGGGAGATGATACCCATCACCGTGGATTTACCTGCACCATTGGGGCCAATCAGGGAGAGAACTTTCCCTTTGGGGATGGTAAAGCTAACGCCATCTACCACGGTTTTACCGTCGTATTTCTTGGTAAGTTCTTTGACGATCATGATACCCTCCTGTTAGTTAAAAGCAGGTAGAGGAAATAGAGTCCTCCGCCCACGGTAATAAATACGCTAATGGGGACGGCATAGGAGAAGATATGCTCTACAATAAGTTGTCCGCCCACCAGTACTGCCATGCCAAAGAGGACGGAACCCAGAATCAGCTGAACGTGACGGTAGGTTTTTAAAAATTGCCGGGTCAGATTGGCAATAATCAGGCCTAAAAAGGAGATGGGCCCCACCATGGCGGTGGCCACAGCAATACATAGGGTTATACCCAGCAACAGCCTGCGGATGGTTCGGTCATAGTCCACGCCCAAATTGACGGCCTGGGCTTTACCTAAAGTAATTACGTCCAGTAGAGCCAAATCTTTGCGAAGAAAAAAGATAATGAGTGCCAGCATAAAAAGAGAAAAAACAATAATTTCCCCGTTAATATTATTGAAACTGGCAACCAGAGTAGCCAACAGACTGTCGTACTCATTTGGATCCATAACCCGAATCATGGTGGTCTGCATACTGGAAAAGAAGGAGGTAAGTACTGTTCCAATCAGCAGTACATACAGCACGTTATGGTTGGTTTTTTTAAAAAGATAGCTGTAAATTACAGTGGCAACGATTCCCATTAAAACAAGATCTATTGCAAAAGCTACGTTGGAATTTGCGGCAAAGATGCTGCCAGAGCCAGCAAAAAAGACTACAGCCGTATGGATTAAGGTATATAGGGAGTTCATGCCCAGCAGGCAGGGGGTGACAATGGTGTTGTTAATAATGGATTGAAACACGATGGAAGCGCCACCAATGGCAAAGGCAGCGATAAGCATGCCGATGAGTTTAGGGGCGCGGATCTTCATGGCATATTGAAACAACTTGGGATTATGAAAGCTGACCTCTACCAGCATATAGCCAACGGCAACCAGGAGGGTCAGAAAAGCGAGAACGGTCAGCTTTTTGATGTTGGTATGATAGGCTACGGTTTTCATATCAATCCTCACCTTCCTTGTCAAGTGGGACGGAGGCAGCGCAGCAGGAACTGTTGGCCACGCCCAATCGGATAGCTTTTCGGCCATGCCGCAGGCGATAGAACAGCAGGGCGATGAATAGAAGACTGCCCAAGATGCCAATGATGAGTTCAATGGGAAGCTCGTAAGGAGCGATTATTATACGCCCGAGCATGTCGCAAACTAGTACGAAAAGGGCACCAAAGAGAGCTGTGTCCAAAAGGGTTCCCCGAATCTGATCTCCCTTGAACATGGCCACGATGTTAGGGACAATCAGACCGATATAGGAAATAGAGCCTACCACCACCACGATGCTGGCAGTGATGAGGGCGGCAATCGTCAGGCCCATAAAAAGAATCAGGTTGTAATGAACGCCCAGGTTTTTTGAAAAGTCCTTTCCCATACCCACAATATTAAAGTGGTTTGCAAAGAAAAAGGCCAGTACCACTAGGGGTAGAACCAGGTATACCAACTCATACCGGCCTCTAAGCACCAGGGAAAAGTGTCCTACCAGCCAGGAAGAGAGAGCCTGGGTCATCTCAAACTTATAGGCCAGAAAGTTGGTAACGCCGCCAATGACGTTACTGAACATAATGCCCACTAGGGGCACCATGACCACATCCTTGAATTGGATGCGCTGAATGAACCAAACGAATACCCAAGTGCCCAAAACTGCAGTTATGAAGGCAAAGATGGCTCTGCCCCAAAGGGTGGAGCTGGGCATAAATAACAGTGCCAGCAGAATACCAAATTGGGCTGAAGAGATGGTGGCCCCCGTGGTTGGGGAGACGAACTTATTCATACACAGCTGCTGCATAATTAATCCTGATACGCTCATACCAACGCCAGTGCATAGAATGGCAAGCAGTCTGGGCAGGCGGGAGACGATAAAGATATGTAACTGATCCAAGTCGCCGGAGAACAAGGCACTAGGCTCCAGATTGATGACCCCAACGAACAGGGAGATCAGAGAGAACAGGGCCAGCAGGCAGGACAGGATAATGGTAATGATGCGATTTTTGATAATGATCTCCTCCTCTATAAAGAATGAAGACAAGCGCCATCCAAACGTATATGTTAGATTCTGCTAATTAGAACAAAAAAGTTAGCAAAAACTAACTAATAGAAAAAATGGGGTTAGCTATGACTAACTTTTAAGTATCATAGCATGAAGGAGGGTGTAGGTCAATGTTTGTTCACGGTGGAAAAATAATTTTGGAGAATTTAATTATTTTAAAGTATTTTTAAATAGAAGATTATGGAAGTATTGTATGAAATATAAGTTTATTTTCTTGAAAGGATAAAGAAAATATTTTTGCAAAGGAAACATAAAAATTCCGAAGCTTATTTTGAGGGGATCAAGACCAAACTTTTTAAAGTGAACAATAAACAAGATAACCTCTTGATATACGAACATGTTAAAAACTATAAGGGAAATGCTTAAATGAAGGTATCATATACATAAAGATATATAGGCTCTGCGGCCTGAAATTCAAATGATGATAGCCGATGATAAGAATGTTGTTGAAATATTGAAAATTGGAAAACAATGAGCTAGGCCTAAAATGAGATAACACTGAGTAGAAGCACTTAAAAATAATAAAATTTTTATTTGAAAGTTCTTGCCTTTTATTAAAATATTTGGTAAAATCATCTAAAATCTATATATTTACTCTCAAAATTTTAGCTTTTCCTGTAAGAAGGTTTTCGTAAAGAGAGTATGTGTTACTTTAGTGTATTTTTTAGATATATCCAAGTTTACTGAAGATATAAAGAGTTTATACAAAAGTTGTTATTAAGCAAAGTCTTATCTCTGTACATAGGTTTTTATCAACACAGAGTTCCATTGAATATTTTAAAAATCCTTTGTCGATTTTATAGGATCGTTACGGCACAGTGGGAAAGGATCTGCTGCATGGAGGTATTATATTTTTAAATACAGCCTCTAGTTGGGCAATCATAAAATTTTGAATAAAACGCTTGAAAGAAAGGTGAACACAATGAAAAAACGAATTATTAGTACTTTGCTTGCCTCCTGCCTGCTGCTTTCCTATTTGCCAATGGTGGCAATGGCGACAAAAACGGCAACAACACCTATCGTAAAGACAGAGGCACCAACTGGAAACACAACCAAAGACCAGCCTTTTCCAAAAGGGACGGGCGAAAGCAATAGTTTCCGTATTCCAGCCTTAATTACCCTTGGTGATGGATCTATTTTGGCTGCTGCCGATGCCCGCTGGAACACCCTCTATGACGGTGGTGGACATGATACCATTGTATCCCGCTCTACAGACAACGGTGAAACCTGGAAGTGGAGCTATGCCAACTACTTCGGAGACAATGGAAATAGATATAATGCGCAATCGACCTGTTTCATTGATCCTTCATTGACAACAGATGGAAAGACGGTCTGGTTGCTTGTTGACTTGCTTCCATATGGCGTTGCGATGCAAGGTGATGGTAATACCTTTCCAGCAATCGGTGTAAATGGATTTGATGACAATGGCAGACTACTGCTCTCAGACAATGATCATTCCACCTATGATTACTACTTAGACGGTAATGTCATCAAGAGGTTGAGCGACGGCCAGCCCGTGGAGGGATACACGGTAGACGGCCACTTCAACATTAAGGGAACGAATGGCACCAACAGCAACCTGTTTTTTTCCGATTCTCCCTATAAAGTGCAGCGCACTACCTTTCTCTATCTGGTCAAGTCCACAGATAATGGACTAACTTGGAGCACCCCTACTCTCCTTAATTTAAAGAAGAAAGAGGAACAGGCCTATTTTGTGGGACCAGGTCGTGGACTTGTGACCTCCACCGGTAGGATTGTGATTCCTTGCTATAGATATATCGACAAAGATACTCCTATGCTAACAAGTTTTGTCTACTCTGACGACAACGGAACTACCTGGAATCGCAGCGCTGATGCCAATACAGGGCATTATAGTTCGGAAAGTGCTGTAGTGGAACTAAATGACGGTAGGTTACGGTTTTTCTACCGTAACGGTAATTCCAGAATTTGCTATATTGATTACTTTGAGGAAAAGTGGCTGTCCCCTGTAATAACTAAGGTTACTAATCACTCAGACTGCGAAGTGTCCGCTATTAAATACTCTAAAACCTCCGGTGGTAAAGAGGTTATCTTTGTTTCCTGTCCTACCGGAAATGCCAAGGCCGAGTTTAGGATAAATGGTAAGATCTTTTGCTTCTTGGTCAATGACAATAACGACAGGACTATGGATTTACAGAATTTTAAGATCGATGTAACCACGGGTGGTAAAAAGTTCCTTTACTCTTGCTTAACAGAGTTGAATAATGGTAAACTTGCTATACTTTATGAGAATGATTTTTTCAAACCAGGTGAAGCGTATGTAGGTGATGGCTACTATTACAGCATGCAATATGGGTTCTATACTGTAGCAGGTGGAGGAAGAATACAATTTGATCCAAAGTTCACCAGCCAACCTCAGGATGTTAGTGTAACTTACGGGGATAAAGAGAAAGTTGTGCTTTCCGCAGAGATAGAGAATAGTGACACCACTCCGAATATTAAATATGAATGGTATTATAAAGATAATGGTAAGGATGTACTGATCCCTTCAGCCAAGGGAAAAACCTATGAAGTAGGTACCGACACCATGCCCGTAGGGACGTATGAGTTCTTTTGTAAGGGTAGCAGCACTATTTACGTCAAAGGTAAAGCCTCAACGGTTTCAACGGACAGCCGTACGGTCACAGTAACAGTAGAAAAGGCCCCACTCATCGCTAATATTGATACCAGCGGGGTGACGAAAGTTTATGATGGAACCAAGAATATAGTGGGACAGCTACCAACTATCACCCTCTCTGGAGCTGTAAATGAAGAGGTACCCGTACTGAATTCCGACGGAGTTGTTTTTTCGTATGATAGTGCAGATGCCGGTGTAGATAAGACGATCACGGCTACCAATCTGACACTGAGTAGCGATGCAGTGAATGCTAATTATAAATTGAGCAGCACAGCCAACTCTGCAGGCGCAGAAATTACCAAAGTTGATGTGGTCATTACCCCGAATGATGGGCAACAAAAGCCTTATGGTGCAAACGACCCGCAATTTACCTATACCTCTAGCATTGGTGATATCTCTAACGGGATCACCGGTGAACTGGGACGCTCTCCGGGTGAAGATACGGGAGAATATGACTTTAACATTGGCAGTCTTGATGGTGGTAATAACTATAACCTTATGCTAGACAGCAATAGTCCCAAATTTACTATTATTAACGCGTCTGTCAGGCCGAATGATTATACACTTGATCCAGATGCCAAGGTGGAGTCTATCATCCCTGATGCTGACTCCACGCCTGATGATTATACACTTTCTCCAGACACTAAGTTGGATTCTGTCCTTTCTGGTATCACTTCTACTTCCTATGGCATTCATGTTATGCCTACCAGTGGCTCTGCAGTAGCTTCTGGTGGTGTTGCGCTTTCTTTGCCTGTAAATACAGAGGATAGCGTGGATAAAGGAGGGGATCATACCACTACGACCAAGGCTATGCCCAGTGCTACCATTAACGGAAATATGGCATCCTCAGATGTATCCGACCAAGTGGGGGAGGAAATGATAAGGCAGGTAGAGGAGAATGGAAGTAGGAAAGCTGTCATAGCTCCGAAGATCGATGGAGATGTAACGAAAACAGAAGTTTCTATCCCGGCTTCTACCGTGGAGCAAATTGGAGAAAAAACGAACGCAGATTTAATAATTAGCACATCTGTGGCAGATGTATCCATTTTAAACAGTGTATTGGATAACTTTGATAATAAAAAGGGCATCATAACCGTGGTAACCGAGAAGGTAGGAAATGATATCATTTTGGATATTACATCGGATGGAGAGAAGGTCAATACCCTCTCCGGCGGGGTCACGCTTGCTGTGCCTTATGAAGACTGCAAGCCAGGTACTGTGGCGGTGTTAGTTCAAGCGGATGGTTCCCGTAAAGTTATTCGCAAATCAATGGCAAACAGCGACGATTTAACTGTTTCCATTCCATTGGATGGCTCGGCCAAGGTGGAGATTGTGGATAATAGTAAGGTGTTTGATGATGTAAAGCCGGATGACTGGTACAAAGATGTGGTAGACTTTGTCAGCAGCCACGAAATATTCCAGGGAACGAACACCTCTACCTTCAGTCCGAATGATAATATGACACGCGGAATGCTGATAACCGCGATTTATAACCTGGAAAACAACCCGAAGCAATCTTTTGATAATGTGTTTAGTGACGTAAATTCTGATGTTTGGTACAGCGATTCAGTAACTTGGGCGGCAGATCAGGGAATTAGCCTCGGCTACGGTGAGGGGATTTTCGGGCCGGATGACTTTATTAGTCGGGAGCAGTTGGCGGTCATACTGTGGAGGTACTGCGGAAGTATCCGATCCGATGAAACGTTGAACTTTAATGATGCAGATACAGTGAGTTCGTGGGCGAAGGAGGCTCTGTGCTGGGCGGTAGAAAACGAGATCCTTGAGGGTAAGGACAACGGAATACTGGCGCATAAGGATTATGCGACACGGGCTGAGGCAGCAACCATGATTATGCGGTGTCTTCAAACCTGAACAGCAATGAAATATTAACGCAGCACAAGAAGGTGCTATGGACATAAAAAGTAGGGATGTATGCGGTTTTAACACGGTTATACATCCCTGCTATATTGCTAATAAATTTCATTTTACTTATGAAAGATTTAGGGATGGGAAAGAAATGCCTTAACCTCATCTATCCGCATCTCCCCTTGGTGGTATCCATCCTCCCACATGGCTTTAATGCGGGTCACATCCCGCTCCATGCGGGAGAAGCCCTCGGTGGTGAGGGGGGCAAAGATCAGGGCCCTACCTTGGCGTTCCAGATTAAACAGCTCTGAGCGTACGGCATTATAGCGCGCTACCCGGTGGGTCATGGTTTTACAGAAGTTAGGGTATTTTTTGCCGTAGTGGAATTGAATAAAGGGTTCTACAGCCTCCGGTCTGCGGATGTAGTTGCGCTCACGGGTGAGACAGACGACTACTTTGTCGCACCCTTGCATAAAAGCCCGGTGAAAGGGGATGGGATCGGCGGCTCCGCCGTCCATACAGGGTTTTCCTCCAATGTGGTAGATGGGGAAGAGAAGGGGGAGGGCACAGGTGGCTTGAAGAAGCATGAAATCTTCCCCACGGCTTCGAGGAACAGGGAAGTACTCCGCCTGACCTGTGTTTAGATTGGTGACAACCGCTTCCACTTGGCCAGGATAAGAGGAGAAGGTATCATAGTCGAAGGGAAGCAGCCTGTTGGGAATGGATCTGTACGCAAAGTCTAATCCCCAATAGCAGCGGTTGAAGGGGTTAAGAAGGTTGCGTACCCCCA
Source organism: Oscillospiraceae bacterium (assembly GCA_045543215.1). GTDB lineage: Bacteria > Bacillota > Clostridia > Oscillospirales > Oscillospiraceae > DXYV01. Next base: position 10,780 of record JAZQMD010000185.1, on the reverse strand, counting down.
TGTACCGGCTATCGTTGGCGTAGCGGGTAAGAATTTCCAGATTTCGTTTGGGTTGTCTGGATACATAACTCACGCCGTAGGCGATACCGGCTGATACGCCTATCACATAGTCCAGCATCAGGCCATGTTCTAAAAAGGCATCCCATACACCTGTGGAAAAGATGGTGCGAAAGGCGCCACCCTCCAGGACCAATCCAATTTTCAAGATAACCAGCTCCTTTGAAATGTTTCAAAAGGTGAGGAACTTTCTATACTATATTATTATAAACCCAATTTTTTCAAATACAATAAGCTTTCTGATTAAAAAATAGGAAGATTATCGTATAAAAGGGATACGTTAAGGGGCAGAATGCCAGGCCGAAAAAATACACTTGAGGTGATGATATGGAAGTAAAGGATATTTTAAACCGGGTGGATCACACCCTTCTGCTCCAGACTTCTACCTGGGAGGAGATCAAGGCCATATGCGATGATGCCATCCTCTATGAGACTGCATCGGTGTGTATTCCGCCCTGCTATGTAAAGGCTGCTTCTGACTATATGGGCAATAAGATGAAGGTGTGTACAGTGATTGGTTTTCCAAACGGTAGCGCCACCACTGCAGTTAAGGTTTTTGAGACTGAGGATGCCGTACGTGGCGGTGCGGATGAGATCGATATGGTGGTCAATATTGGCTGGGTGAAGGACAAGCGGTGGGGTGATCTGCTTGAGGAGATTAAATTGGTCAAAGCATCCTGTGGTGGTCGTATTTTAAAGGTTATTATTGAGACTTGCTTGCTCACGCAGGAGGAAAAGGTAAAATTGTGTGAAATTGTCTCTGCCTCGGGCGCTGATTACATCAAGACTTCTACCGGTTTTTCCGCCGGTGGGGCTACTCGGGAGGATGTGGCTTTGTTCAGAGCCCATGTGAGTCATCATGTGAAGATTAAAGCGGCGGGAGGAATTTCTTCTTTAAAGGACGCGGAGGACTTTATCAACCTTGGCGCCGATCGCTTGGGTACCTCCCGCATTGTGAAGCTGATTAAGGGGCAGAAGGGGGAAGGATACTGAGGGTTCAGCGATTTCAATCGAGCAGAGAAAGCATATAAGAGGCCAATCTTTCTTCCCGATAAAGACAGAAAAATGTGAATTTTCAATAAAATTTGTAAAGTCGGGCTTGTCCTTTTTCAAAGGACACGTTATAATGGGCACGAAAGTCTGGAAAAGGATATTACAGCTGTGTAGAATCCTATTCCGGATAATTTTTGCGATAGGGATTGCCCTTAATACATTGAGGAATAAGAGCAAAACCCATTGAAAGGAAAGGACGAATGAAATGAAAAAAGTGCTTGCATTGATGTTGTCCATGGCCATGGTCTTTGGCCTTACGGCCTGTGGAGGTGGAGCGGACCAGCCATCGTCCTCTCAGTCCACTGATCAACCCTCCCCATCCCAGCCCAGCGATTCGGGTACACCCGAAGTTTTCACCGCAGATAGCATCGCAGACAACATGACATCTGCCGATGGAAAGTATGAGATTGCCTTTGTTACTGATGTGGGATCGCTGAAGGACAAGTCTTTTAACCAGGGCACCTTTGACGGCGTGAAGCTATATGCCGCGGCCAATGGTTTGAGCTACAAGTATTACCAGCCCGCCAATGGTGATCAGGCCACTGATGACGACCGTTACGATGCCATGAAGGCTGCCGTGGAAGGGGGAGCCAAGGTGGTGGTGTGCGCTGGGTATATGCAGGAGAACGCCCTGAGGCAGGCAGCCATCGACTTCCCAGAAACTCCGTTCTTGTTTATTGATGGCTATCCCCTTGATGATAATTCCAATCCCGATGTTAATGGCAACCTTCTGACGAATGTGGCGCCCATCTCCTTTAAGGAGGAACAGTGCGGCTACTTCGCCGGTTATGCCGTGGTTATGGAAGGCTTTACGAACCTTGGCTTCTCCGGCGGCGGCGGCGGTACCAATGATGCTTGCTGCCGATTCGGTTACGGCTTTGTCCAGGGAGCCAATGCGGCTGCCGCTGAGTTGGGCATAAACGTAAATATGAATTACTCCTGGGAGTATGGGGCCAACTTCTCTGCCTCTCCCGAGCTTCAGACTATGGCCAATGGCTGGTATGAGACGGGCACCGAGGTCATCTTTGCCTGTGGTGGAGCTATGTTTCAGTCAATTGTGGCTGCCGCATCCGCCAACGACGGTTTTGTGGTAGGTGTGGACGTGGACCAGTCTAGCGAGTCTGAGACTGTTATTACCTCTGCCATGAAGGGGCTGTCTGATGCGGTGCAGTGGGCATTGGCCAAGGTGTACGACGGAACCTTTGCAGAGATTGGTGGTGTGGCTACCTCCCTGGGTGTGAATGAAGACGCTGTTGGTCTTCCAACGGATACTTGGAGCATGCAGAACTACACCGTGGAGGACTACGAGGCTCTGTACCAGAAGGTATTGGACGGCAGCCTAGTGGTAGATAACGATTTTTCTAATTTGGAGCAGGAGTATTCCAACTTAACCCTGAAGATCAGCTGATCTAAGCGATTTTATGTAAAAGAGGGGGCGCAGCCGCGCCTCCTCTTTATTTATGCCCTGGGACAAATAACTTGTCTTTTTCTTCCGGATATTATATAATACTCTTATCAATTTTATGGAGGAAGCGGGCTGAGAGTTGTGCAATCTGAGAACATCATTGAGATGCTCCATATTACGAAAAAATTCCCGGGTATTATTGCCAATGATGATATCACCCTCCAGCTGCGCCGGGGGGAGATTCATGCTCTTTTGGGGGAGAACGGTGCGGGAAAATCCACCTTGATGAGCGTTTTGTTCGGCCTATATCAGGCAGAAGAGGGAGTTATCAAGAAAAACGGACAAATAGTGAAGATTAACAATCCTAATGAGGCCACTGAGTTAGGGATCGGCATGGTTCATCAGCATTTTAAGCTTATCGATGTGTTCAGCGTGCTTGATAATGTTATTCTGGGTGCAGAAACCACCAAGCTGGGATTTTTGAAGAAAAGGGAGGCCAGGGCAAAGGTGGAGGCCCTGTCGGAGGAGTATGGACTGAAGGTGGATCTGGATGCCAGAGTAGAGGATATCACGGTAGGCATGCAGCAGCGGGTGGAAATTTTGAAGATGCTCTACCGGGATAATGAAATCCTTATTTTTGATGAACCCACCGCCGTGCTCACCCCTCAGGAAATTGACGAGCTGATGGAAACCATGAAAGCATTTGCCAGGGAGGGTAAGTCCATTCTATTCATTTCCCATAAACTCAATGAAATCATGGCGGTGGCTGACCGAGTCACCGTTTTGCGCAAGGGCAGATGTATCGGGACCGTAGAGACTAAGGATACGGATAAGCAGGAGTTATCCAACATGATGGTGGGCCGCCCGGTGCAACTGGAAGTGAACAAGGCCGTGGTCCAGCCGGGGGATGTGGTGCTCAGGGTGGAAAATTTTTCTGTTCCATTTAAGGGAAGAAAGTATAATGCAGTAAATGCCGTTACCTTCAACGTGCGGGCAGGGGAGATTTTATGCATTGCCGGTATCGATGGCAATGGGCAGACTGAGCTTATCAACGGGCTTACGGGCTTGGAGAAAAGTTCTGGTGGATCCGTCAGTTTGTGTGGAAAGGATATTTCCCGCGGTTCCATTCGTCAGAGGGGGGAGGATATGAGTCATATCCCGGAGGATCGGCACAAGCATGGATTGGTTTTGGACTTTACATTGGAGCAGAATATAGTGCTTCAGTGTTTCCGGCAGTCACGTTTCCAGCATTTTGGGTTTATTGATCAGGGAGCGGTGAGAGCGTATTCGGAAAAACTCCGTGAGCAATACGATGTGCGCTCTGGTCAGGGATCGGTAAGTGTTGTTCGATCCATGTCGGGGGGAAACCAGCAAAAGGCCATCATTGCCCGGGAATTGGACCGGGACAAGCCTCTTATTGTGGCGGTTCAACCCACTCGTGGTCTGGACGTGGGGGCTATTGAATATATTCATAGTCAGCTGGTGGCCGAGCGGGATCGGGGTAAGGCAGTACTTCTAGTATCTTTGGAGATAGACGAGGTTATGAGTCTATCTGACCGGATACTAGTCATGTATGAGGGCGAGATTGTGGGTGAATTGGATCCTAAGGCTACCACCATGCAGGAGCTGGGCTTGTATATGGCGGGGGCCAAACGTATGACGAAGGAGGGGGGGCAGGCATGAAAGAGCAGCTTTCCGATCTTTTGCGGAAGGAGGGAATTAGAGCTGTTCTGGCTTCCATCATTTCCATCCTCATCGGCCTGTTTGTAGGAAGCCTCCTAATCTTTATAGTGGGTGTTGCCGGCGAGAACCTGACTTTGGCCAGCGCATGGGAAGGAATCCGCCTGATATTTGGCGGTATTTTCAGCACCGGTCGTAACGCTGCGGGTAATTTGACCTTTGGGTTTAATCCTCAGAACATCGGGAACATGCTTTTCCGGGCGATTCCACTCATCCTCACGGGCCTGTCAGTATCTGTTGCCTTTAAAACCGGATTGTTTAACATTGGTGCACCGGGCCAGTACTTGATGGGCACCGCCGCAACCCTTATATTGGCCTTGGGCATTTCATCTCAGACGGCGCCTGCATGGTTGATTTGGGCCATCGCTTTTCTAGGCGGTATCTTGGCGGGAGGACTGTGGGGGGCTATTCCCGGACTTTTAAAGGCATTTTTGAACATTAATGAGGTGCTGGCCTGCATTATGACAAACTGGATTGCGGCGAATCTGGTTACGTGGATGTTTGACGGCAGCGATTTTCGCAATATGGTGGAGAACACGAAGAGCGGCTATATCTATAAGACTGCTTTCAACGGGGTGGAGACTGCTAAGTTTGGTCTGGACAGAATATTCCCCAATTCCCAAGTCAACGGTGGTATCCTGATTGCGGCCCTAATTGCTGTTTTAATTTATGTCCTAATGACCAAGACGACCTTGGGCTATGAGCTTAAGGCTTGCGGCAGTAACCGCCACGCCGCCCGCTATGCCGGTATTAACGATAAGCGTAATATTGTGCTGTCTATGGCCATTGCCGGCGGGCTTTCGGGGGCGGCAGCCGCCTTATACTACCTGTCGGGGAACACGGAATTTTTCTGGTCCACCTATCAGTCTCTTCCGGCTACCGGTTTTAATGGAATTCCCGTGGCCTTGCTGGCAGCCAATCATCCGATTGGGGTCATTTTTACTGGTTGCTTTATGTCTATGCTGGATATTGTTGGGCTCCAGCTAACCAACCTGACGGCCTATAACGAGTATATCACGGATGTTATTATTGCGACCATCGTTTATCTGAGCGCCTTCTCCCTGGTGGTCAAGATGCTCTTGGATGGGCGAAGGAAAGGTAGGAGGGCTAATACAGGACAAAAGACTATTGTCCCTTCGCCGGACACCGTCGGACAAATTGAAAAAGGAGGTGAGGGGGCATGACCTTCCTGGTGCAGCAGACCTTCATCTATGCTGTGCCACTGATGATTGTGGCTTTAGCCGGTGTGTTTGCTGAGCGCAGCGGTATCATCAATCTGGCGCTGGAGGGTATTATGATTTTCGGCGCTTTTGTGGGGGTGCTCTTTGTTAATCTCACTCAGAAGGCGGGGGCATTTGCCGTAGCTAAAGAGGTAGGGGACTGGGTGGCCCTTCAGGGGTTTGAATTGCTGGCCATGTTGGTAGCTGCTGCACTGGGGGCTCTTTTTTCACTGTTGTTGTCCTTTGCCTCGGTGAATCTAAAAGCAGACCAGACAATCGGTGGAACTGCCCTTAATCTGCTGGCTCCTGCCTTGGTGCTCTTTCTTATCCGGATTATTACAAACCAGAATACCCTGCAAATGGCTGTGGGGGATGCCGCAAGCTGGTTTATGATTAAGAAAACTACCCTGGGATTTGACCGGACGGCAGATTTAGGTTTTTGGGGGAATACCTTTCTTCATAAGGTGTACCTGGCTACCTATATATGTATCCTGCTGTTTATCATTTTATCTATCATATTATATAAGACCAGGTTTGGCTTACGGCTGCGCTCCTGTGGCGAAAATCCCCAGGCGGCGGACTCCTTGGGTATCAGTGTGTATAAGATGCGGTACGCCGGTACTACCATTTCTGGGGCGCTGGCGGGCATGGGTGGGTTTGTATATGCCCTGACCACAGCTAATTGTGCGTCCACCGGTGATGTGGCTGGCTTCGGTTTTTTGGCTCTGGCGGTCATGATTTTTGGCAACTGGAAGCCCTTGAATATCGCGGGGGCAGCTCTGCTTTTCGGCCTGTTCAAGTGTGTGGCGGCTTCTTATTCCAGTATTGATATCAATGGCGATGGGGTATATCTTCTCTCCCAGATCGGTGTGAGCGCCCACTTTTACCGCATGTTGCCCTACTTGATTACCTTAATTGTCCTAGCCTTCACTTCCAAGAAATCCCGGGCACCCAAGGCGGAGGGAATTCCCTACGACAAGGGACAGCGCTAAAAAGACAACATGCAGGAGAATGTTCTCCCTGTTATATGTAGTTGGAATAAAGGTTGTATTGGCACATAGGGTATTTCAATAAATAATGAAAGTATAGAAGAGGCCAGATTTCTGGCCTCTTCTTAAATATAAAAACAGTATTTATTTACTATATCAGCCGTATGGATTTCCAATGTCCTCGGTGGAAACGTACAATGAAGATAATTGACCGAACTATCCAGTCTATAAACATCGCAAACCAGACCCCTAGCAGACCCAGGTCAAAGACCATACAAAATAGATAGCTACATCCAATGCGGAAGGTCCACATAGATAACATGGATACCACCATGGTAAATTTGGCATCTCCTGCCCCCCTCAGGGCGTTTGGCAGAACAAAGGACAGGGGATAGACTGCCATATTGAAAAAGGCAAACCACCGCAGGATTTCTATGGCAGTAGTAGTGGCGGCAGGACTAAGACCAAAAAGGGAAACAAGGGGTTCGGCCAGTAGTAGTAAAAGAAGGTTGAGAGTTCCCATCGAGAGATAGGTCAATAGGAGCAGGCGGCGGGTGTAGTAAACTGCCTGATCTTCTTGCCGGGAGCCCATACACCGACCTACCACGGTAATAAGACCTAGGCCGGCAGATTGGCCAGGGACCTGCACCACGCTGCCAATGGAGTTGGAAATGGCATTTGCTGAGATAGCGGAGATGCCAAAGGTGGAGATCAGACCTGCTACCATCAGCTTGCCAATCTGGAACATGCCATTTTCCAGGCCATTGGGCACGCCAATTCCCAAGATGCGACCCAGCAAGGTTGGTTGCCACTCAGGTTTCCAAATACGTTGGATATACACCGGATTAGACGGTTTATGAATAAGGATAAGTATAATGGCCGCTGCCACTACTCGGGAGGCCAGGGTGCTGATGGCTGCACCAGCAGCAGCCATACGCAAGCCATAGATGAGGATGGCGTTCATGGGTACATTTACCAGGTTGACCACAATGGACACGAACAGGGATACTTTGCTGTTTCCCATAGCCCGGAAGAGGGATGAGCCAGAGTTGTAGATCGCCATAAAGGGATAGGATATAGCAGTAAAGAAAAAGTAATCCATAGCATGGTGCATAACAGCCTGATCGATATGCCCGAAGATAGTGGTTAGCAGAAGCTGACGGAAGAAGAGCGCAACCATCATAAGAACCAGGGCTATAAGGGTAGAGGCATGGAACAACTGCTTGGCAGCCCGTCCGGCACTTTCTCTATCCTGGCGTCCAAGGTATTGGGATACCACCACTGTGCCTCCTGTGGTCAGAGCAGCGAAGACTTGGATAAGCAGGATGTTAATGGAGTCCACTAAAGAAACACCAGACACAGCGGCCTCGCCGGCACTGGTTACCATGACCGTGTCGGCCATACCGACGGTCATCATTAAAAATTGCTCAGCAGCGAGGGGGATGAAAAGGCGCAGCAGCGATCTTCGGTCAAATAGGGGAGGCGATTTAAATTCAGGAAGCTTCAAATGAACTACCTTCTTTTTATCATAAATCAAATAACCAGTTTCTCATTATATACCGATGAAATTCTATGGCAAGTGGGAAAATTGACAAAAACGAACCTGTCTATTTTGGATTAGGTGACGATGTGGTGAAAAGGCACTTGGTAGGAAAAGATTAAGCCTTAAGTGGAATGGTGCAGCGTCAGCGATACCACTCCAGTTTTCAGATGGATGCGCTGATAATGATAAAAGGAGGGCATCGGTTAGATTTCACCAGCTAGCCCTTGCACATGGGTATATCCCCGTTTGCTCATAATGTTACCCCCTGATGCAGTATCTTTATGTTCCTACATCAGGGGGCCTTTTGTCTATTGTCCGTTTTTATTTTTCTTGTGTATAGTGTTTTCTGCCTTTAGAAGATAAAGTAACTTAGCAGGCCCGAACCCAGTATGTCGCTGATGGTGTGTGCCAGGAAAAAGGGGAGCAAATTTTTCTTCTTCATCCTGGTGTATAGGAGATAGTAAATACTTCCAAGAAGAAGGCCAATGGCCAAGGCGGATACATGTCCCTGATAAGTATGAAAGGAATAGCGCACCGCTAGGGAATAGAGAAAGGCGAAGGTCCTTTTTTCAGGAGCCACGCTTATGCACATGCCAAGAAAAAATATCTCCTCATAGAAACCGTTGAGAATGGAGTAGACTATCAGGGAGAGATCAACGGAAGTTAGCTTCTGCAAAAAGGGATGCATGCTCTGGGGGACGTACAATGCCGGATCCTCCAGGTATGGATAAGGAAACAGCTGATAGGTAAGAAAAAAATAGATGTCAAACAAAAGGGCAACCCCTATAAACAGTGCTACGCCCATGAGAATCGCCTTTGGTGTGACCTTGCAATGCCACTGGGAAAAATCAAAACCTCGCAACAGTAGATACAAAAATGCCGCTCCCAGCAGGAGAGCCTGGAGGAAAAACGCCTGCCAGTTGGCCTCACTTGTAAACTCCAATGCCTCCGCCGTCCCCGCCCCCGATGGGCTGAGGAGGGCAGAAAAGGAGGTAACGATAAAGGTGGAGAACAGGATTACCGTTAGCAGGAGTAGGTCCCACCACCGTAAATACCGCAGCTTTTGGCGATTTTTTAATAGCATCATAGGGTTATCGTATCCTTCCTTTTTACAATAAGCTCTAATAAAAATAAGACATTTTTATTAGAGCCGACGTGCTGGGTGCGTCGGCACGTCTCATACATAATTTGTTAAAAAGTAAACAAAATCTCCTTTTTTAATAAATTTCAGTATAACATATTTTAAAGTAAATGTCTACCAAAAAGCTAGATACAAGTACAGATTTTACCAATGAGTATTCAGGATTTTACTATGCATTCTCTTGCATCTTTATCTTCCCTGAATCCTTTGGATACAGGGGGCCCATTCTGCCGGAGATGCCGGAGTATTGTCCATTTTTTACTGGCCCTGCTGTCACTCGATATCGGTCACCTCATACCCGGCTTCCGCTACAGCGGCTTTGAGAGTATCGTCATTGGCGGAGCCAGTGACAATGGCCCACTTTTCTTCCAAATTTACCTGGACGGTGGATACCTCGTCTAGATCAGATAGAGCTTTTTCTATATGTGCTTTACAGTGGTTGCACATCATTCCTTCAATGGTTAGCTTTTTTTCCATAGTGTTTTTTTCTCCGTTTCTTTTAGTGAATAATGTGAGGTCAGGTGGTGGAGCAGGCTGAGGTTTGAGAGGCGCAAGATATTTAGGTTGAAAGAAGCGCAGACGCAGGGCGTTGGACACCACGCATACTGAGGATAGACTCATGGCGGCAGCAGCGAACATGGGATTGAGTTGCCATTCCAGTAGGGCGTAGAATGCACCGGCAGCTAGGGGGAGGCCTAGAGCGTTATAGAAAAAGGCCCAAAACAGATTTTGTTTAATGTTACGCAGCACTGACCGTGACAGGCGGACTGCAGTGGGAACATCCCCCAAATCGCTTTTCATAAGAACCACATCTGCCGCTTCAATGGCTACATCGGCACCGGCTCCGATGGCTATACCCACATCGGCACGGGACAGGGCAGGAGCATCGTTGATACCATCTCCTACCATGGCTACCTTGTGGCCCTGCCCCTGGAGGGCGGCCACATGGCCTTCTTTGTCGGCAGGAAGGACCTCTGCGATGACCTGAGATAGGGCCATGTCTTTGCCAATGGCAGCGGCAGTACGGGCGTTATCCCCGGTGAGCATCACTACGTCGATGCCCATATCCCGTAATTCCTGGATGGCAGCGGGGCTGGTGGCCTTTATTGTGTCAGCCACGGCGATAATACCCAGAAGTCTGCCCTTCCCGACAAAAAACAGGGGTGTCTTGCCTTCGTCAGCTAAGGACTGGGCAGTGGAACTGCAATCTCCAAGCTCGATGCCTGCCTCGTCCATCATGGCCTGGTTGCCTGCCAAAAAGTCTGTATTTTGGAAAAAGCCCTTTACCCCTCTGCCATGGATAGCCTCAAACCCGGTCACCGGGGAGAGAGGAATGTTGCGAACTCTGGCTTCATCCACAATGGCGGCGGCTAGGGGATGCTCTGATAGAACCTCAAGCGAGGCGGCAATACCAAGTAGTTGCTCAGAAGTAATTTTTCCAAGGGGGTAAATTCCGACGACACGGGGCTTTCCCTGGGTAATGGTGCCCGTTTTGTCCAATACCACCGTATCGATAGCATGAAGAGTTTCCAGCGCCTCGGCAGACTTAATGAGGATACCGTGCTCAGCTCCCTTTCCGCTACCAACCATAATAGCCACCGGAGTGGCCAGACCCAGCGCACAGGGGCAGGA
>JAZQMD010000184.1:0-12624 GCA_045543215.1 Oscillospiraceae bacterium | reverse complement strand
TTTTTCTTTTTTTAATTGACATCTAAATACTCTATGTTATAATTATGTCAGTTTTTAGATTTTTTTGGAACTGGAAGGAGCTCTTTATTCATGAAATCCACTGGAATTGTCCGTAAAGTAGACGAACTTGGCCGCATCGTACTTCCCATTGAACTACGCCGTACCCTAGATATCGCCGAACGGGACTCTCTTGAAATTTACGTTGACAGCTTCTCAATCGTTTTAAGAAAATATCAGCCTGCTTGTATTTTCTGCGACGATGCAAATGGAGTAATCAATTTTAAAGGAAAAAACGTTTGTCCTAGTTGCGTCAAAGAGCTTTTAGAAACATAACTGAATTATAGTTCAAAGCCCGCCGGTAGATAGCCAGCGGGCACTTTTAATTATGTCAGCATACAAATTTCTGGTTGCCCTGAACAAAATAGTTATCTAAATCCCTATTGTATACTATTTGTATTATATTTTGTATTCTGATTCCCGCCACTGATCTCACAAGCCCCGTTCCACCGCCAGATCATATAGACAGTTTTTGGCTGTTCCAAACTCCTCTCCCGCCCGCTTGCAAGCATCCTTCAAAGCCATACCCTCTGATCTCAGTCCGGCCACCCGTTCCAAAGCCCCGTGTATATCCACTTGCTGCTTCTCTTGTTGAACCCCCGCCACCACCAGAACAAATTCTCCTCTAGGCTGATTATCCTGATACCAGGAAGAAGCCTCTCCCAGGGTAGTGCGACGCACCTCCTCATGAATTTTGGTCAGTTCTCGACAGAGCGCCACAGGACGCTCGGCACCAAAAATCTCTGCCAGATCCGCCAGAGTGGCAGTCAGCTTATGAGGGGCCTCATAAAAAACCATAGTCCGTCCCTCCCCCCGCAGGGCATCCAGCCTGGCCCTGCGATTTTTCTTATTCACAGGGAGAAAGCCCTCAAAGATAAACTGCCCGGTGGGCAATCCGGAAACCGATAGAGCCACTACCAAGGCACAGGGGCCAGGCAGAGCAATTACCTCCACTCCATTTTGCACGCACAAGCCCACTAAATCCTCCCCCGGGTCAGAGATAGCCGGCGTGCCCGCGTCGGTGACCAATGCGCAACTCTCCCCCGACAGCAGACGATCCAATACCGCCCTTCCACCTGCCTGGGTATTATGGCGATGGTAGCTGATCATACGCTTTTTTAATCCCAGATGGTTGAGCAGTTTCAAGGTCACCCGTGTATCCTCGGCGGCGATAAAGTCAACCTGCTCCAGGGTTTCCACCACCCGCTGAGACAGGTCCCCTAGGTTTCCAATGGGAGTGGGAACAAGATAGAGGATTCCCAACACATTAATCATCCTTTCCGGTTCGAGCACTATGTCTTGTATCAGTTTGTCCACCAAGCTGGTCGGGACATCGAGCGACAGCCTGGCGTATCAGCATTGGAAGTGTCTCTATCCCGGGTCTACCGTTTTTTACCCCCTCCACCATCACCGCCGACGGTGGCTTATCCAGAGCATGAGTCAAGTATTGCAAACGTTTCGCCTCTAATCGGCACGATCTCAGGGTGCACAACAAATCGGCCAGCCGCTCCGGCCGATGAACCAAAGCAAAGTGGCCGCCGGTTTTCAGCAGACGGTTTGCCACAGCGCACAGTTCACCTAAGGTGCAGGTCTCCTCACTACGCGCCCGGCCCCCGAAGGCCCCGGCCCCCAGGGAAAACCAAGGTGGGTTGGATACCACCAGCTCAAAGCCCTCGTTAGGCAGCACTCTTTTTCCCCGTAAGTCAGCGGTAAAAATCTCTCCCGCCAAGCCGTTTGCTTCCAGATTATCCCGGGCACATTGAGCTGCTTCCGCTTCCACCTCTACCCCGGTCAAAGTCAGGCCCAACGCCCGTCGAGCCAACAGCAACAGCAAGGTCCCTCCACCACAACCCAAATCACATACCTTCCAGCGGTGTCTCACTGTGGCGAATTGGCCTAAGGCCAAACTCTCCTCTCCCAAAGGAAAACACCCCGGACTCAAAGCCAAAGTATAGGGGCCCAGCCGTTCCAAGGTCATATCCAGCCCTCCCTATTTTTTCACATTGTACCATAAAAAAGTCCGGCTGCAAACACCTTTCGCAGCCGGACCTTAAGATTAATCATTAAAAAGATGTTGTACGATGCGGGCCGTAAGCCCCCAGATAGCATGCCCATCATAGAAGTAGACGGGAACTTCCACCCTGCCTCCCCTCCAGGGATAATCCTGAGAAATTCCCACCTGCTCAAAAGGAAAATCCTCCGGGATCCTTGGCTGGAGCGAATAGGTCCACACCTGCGGAGGAGTGTTCTGAAAGAAGGAAAGAGGAATTAGGAAAACCCGGGCCACCTCATCGGTATTGACGCTCTTCTCGGCCACCTCCCAGCCAGCTACCCGACCCAAAACAGGATACAGGACAAAGCCCGACTGATGACAGATAAAATTCAGCTCTCCCACCACCTCCACAGCATCAGGCGGAAGGCCGATCTCCTCCTCCGACTCACGCAAGGCACATTGAATAGGAGTCTCGTCCCTCTCCATCTTCCCTCCGGGGAAACACACCTCCCCTGGCTGTCGGATCAGGGTATGCGAGCGTACCTCAAAAAGCAAGGACGGCTCCCGCCCCGGCTGGTACACCACCGGAACCAATACTGCATATTGTTCCCTTACTCCCATTGGCCTTGGCACATGCCCCCGCCAGCGCTCCACCACATCCTGCTCCATACCTAGCTACCTTCCTCTTTATCTTTCCAAGTTATGCACCATCTCAGAACCGTCATGATTCTGGCCGCTTGAAATGAGCCAAGCTATCCTCCCTCTGCCACAGGGTTATCCGTCCTGTTTGCCGAGTGGCCTTCAGGTCAATGAGCCGCTGATTCCGGCTTCCTCGAAACGGGGTCACCCACGATCTCTCTGCCAATAGAAATGGCCCGTCCACCAGCACATCGGTCTGTGACAGTAGGGCTAACCGAGCCGGGTTCCCCTCCCCCAAAAGCTGCCCATAGGTATAGCCGGTATACGTCCATACATTCAGCCCATTATCTCTGGCGATCCCCGCCAAAGCGGTACACTCCTCTGCCTGCTCCATGGGATCACCGCCTGACAAGGTAAGGCCAGAAATCAATGGATTGGAAAGCATCTCCTCTACCAGCTCCTCCACCCTTACCTCCCTCCCTCCATCGAAAGGATGGGTATCCGGGTTATGGCAGCCAGGGCAGTTATGCCCGCAGCCCTGGGTGAACACCGTGTATCGCAGCCCCGGCCCGTCCACGATAGAGTCGGATACCGTTTGAGCAATACGCATAATAACCTCCATAGCAACGTGGCCAGGCAGGCCCCTGCCCACCCCGCCGCAAAATATGCTCCATATCAGGAACTTGGGCTACGTGCCGTGCTTAACTCGATCCTCCACCTCTGCACGCTTAGCATTGTTGAATCTGTCTAAGGTCCCCACTAAATAGCCTGTGATCCGACGGATACGCTCAAAGGGCACATCCCCCTCCTGCCTTCCACAGCCCGGGCAACATTCTCCGATTAATCCATTGAAGCCGCACACCGGATCTCGATCCACCGGATGATTGATGCTGCCGTAGCCAATGCCGGCCTCCTTCATATCTCGGATGACCTGCTCAAAAGCCTCCAGGTTCTGGCTGGGATCCCCGTCCATCTCAATATAACTGATGTGCCCAGCATTGGTAAGCCCATGGTAAGGCGCTTCCAGGCAAATCTTATCATGCGCGGAAATAGGGAAGTACACAGGGATATGAAAGGAATTGGTATAATAGTCCCGATCAGTAATGCCGGAGATCACCCCAAAGCGGGCCCGATCCAGCTTGACAAAACGGCCGGATAACCCCTCGGCAGGAGTAGCCAGTAGAGAAAAATTAAGCCCCCGCTCGGCGCTCTCCCAATCCATGCGGGCCCGCATATGGGAGACGATCTCCAGACCTAGGCTCTGGGCCTGCTCACTCTCTCCATGGTGGACACCCATCAGGCTTTTGAGGGTTTCCGCCAGGCCTATAAAGCCTACAGACAAGGTACCGTGTTTTAGAACCCCTCGCACCTCATCATCCCAGCCCAATCCTTCGGAATCCAGCCAGACCCCTTGGCCCATAAGAAAGGGAAAATTACGCACCCGCTTGCGGGACTGAATCTCCAGCCGCTCCAGCAGCTGATCCACGCACAGATCCATCATCTGGTCCAGTCCCTTAAAAAATGCGGAAACATCCCCCTTTGACTCAATCGCCAGCCGTGGCAGATTGATAGTGGTGAAGGACAGATTGCCTCTACCATTGCAAATCTCGCGACCGGGATCATATACGTTACCGATGACTCGGGTACGACAACCCATGTAAGCGATCTCAGTCTCGGGACGACCGGGCTTATAATATTGAAGATTAAATGGTGCATCCAAGAAGGAAAAGTTAGGAAAAAGCCGCTTGGCCGAACATCGAATCGCCAGCTGGAACAGGTCATAGTTGGGCTCCCCGGGGTTGTAATTCACACCCTCCTTCACTCGAAAAATTTGGATCGGGAAAATAGGTGTTTCTCCCCTGCCCAACCCATCCTCGGTAACCAGGAGGATGTTTTTCATAACCATGCGGCCCTCGGGAGTGGTATCCATACCGTAATTAATGGAGGAAAATGGGGTCTGGGCCCCAGCTCGAGAGTGCATCGTATTTAAATTATGGATGAGTGCCTCCATTGCCTGGAAGGTAGCCCGGTCTGTCTCCTTCACCGCCCTGTAATGGGCAAACGCTTGAGCGCGATCGATGAGTTGCTCATCGCCGTAACCAGCCATACGAGCAGCCTCCTCCCTACGGTAGCTCTCCCATCCCTCCAGAGTAGGCTCCAGGCCAGTATCTCCCTTGATCCGGATGGCTAACTCCTTGAGCCTAAACTCCGGATCCTCACAATCACTTAGAAGCATCAGAGCACGGGCTAAGTTTTGGCGGTAGATCCGGGCAAACGTCTTGCGTACACCTGCGGCCATACCATAGTCAAAATTGACGATTGATTGGCCGCCGTGCTGATCATTCTGGTTTGACTGGATCGCAATGCAGGCAAGGGCAGCGTAAGAAGCAATGTCATTGGGTTCACGCAAGGCGCCGTGGCCAGTAGAGAAACCTCCGTCAAAAAGTTTGACAAGATCAATCTGGCAGCAAGTGGTCGTAAGGGTAAGAAAGTCCAGGTCATGGATATGGATCTTGCCCTCGCGGTGGGCCCGGGCATGCTCCGGATTGAGGACAAACTTGTCGTAAAACTCCTTGGCCCCCTCAGAGCCAAACTTAAGCATGGCTCCCATCGCGGTATCCCCATCAATATTAGCGTTCTCCCTCTTAATATCCGACTCCTTGGCAGGCGCAAAGGTAATATCCTCATACACCTTCATCAGTCTGGTATTCATCTCACGGGCACGGCTGCGGGTATCCCGATAGAGAATATAGGCCTTGGCAGTCTCGCTGTACCCATTTTCCATAAGTACCTGCTCCACCAGATCCTGAATGTGCTCTACTTCAGGGACGGCACAATCCTCCGCCTCCAACAAAGAGCGTACCTGCTCGGCAAGCTGCTCGGCAACTGCTCCGCTTCCCGGTTTACCAGTTGCATCGAATGCCTTGGTAATAGCTGAGGCAATCTTATTCTGGTCAAATTCAGCCAGCCGCCCATCCCGCTTCTTAATCTTGGTTATGGTCAAAATGCTGATTTTGTCGGACATTGGGCATACTCCTCTCACGACTTAAAAAGCAAGTTCTCCCTTTCAACATCTTGTGCTATATTTAAGTTTGATAAGTTTATATTACTACATGCTGTTGAAAGCCGTCAAGGCGCTTCCCTATATTTTTCTTACCGCAACGTACAAATATTAATATAACATACAGATTACTGTAGCATGTACCTCACTCATATACAATACCCGCTCCTCACACTGAGGAGCGGGTATATAAATAATTTTAGGAGGTTTTGATTAACTGATCCATCGAATAGGTTTCAAACCATATTACATTTTTTAGATGCAATTGATCACGGGCCCACGAATCATACTGTTCATAGAAAATGCCAATATTACCATCGGGCAGTTCTGTGAGACAGGAATAAGAGAATCCAACCGAACCATTGATTTCAAAATCATATTTCCATTCAATATCGTAGCGATCCACGCCTGCGGCTCCGGTGTCATGAATCAAACCAACCCGGATCACGCCGGTGTTTCTTCCGGTTTTGGAATTGGGAGAAGAAAGGATTATTGCAGGCTTTCCATCAATTTCCCCAGAATAATTGATGACAGACAGCTGAGTACCATAGGATGTAGTAGTGATTTCGTCAACGCGTGTCGCATTGCTCCAAGTAACACCTCCATCGATACTTGTGCGCTCAGCAACATAACCAAGGCTTGTGCGGGCGAACATTTTTAGGCTTCCGTCAGGCATTTCCACAATCTGGGTTTCGGAAAAAACACTTTTGGATTTATCTGCAGATTTATAATTCCAGTTATTACCACCATCATCACTGTAAATTACACCAAAACCGGCCAGATTAGTGCTATACACAGGTACGATAAGCCGTCCTTTATAAGAGCCATTTTTGATCTGGATTCCAACACCAGGGCAGGCAATCAACACCTTTTCAGAATCACTTTTTAGGGTATTCAACAACTGCAAAGAGGACCAATTACGTCCATTATCGTCACTATAAACCATTCCAAGATAGGTGGTAGGAAGCACTTTGAAAATAGCATCTTTATAAAACACATTCATTGCGACATCAACATCGGTCTTAAATTCATTCAAGGTGTTGCCAGTGATACTCACCCTGTACTGCTTAACAGTAAGTGCTTTTCCATTTTGTAGCAACTCAAAGTTCTTATTAACGGTATATTCTGTTGGCTTGTTGGTAGTATCATTATAAATAACGCCGTCTTCCCTGACCGAATAATTATATGTATTGGAACCATCCTTGTGCCAACGAAGCTTCAAATACTGTTTGCCATCAATCGTCTTATAGCCATTACCAACAACAGCATTCGGCGTTCCAACACCACCTGGCATCACATCTGCAAACAGGAAGAGGCGACCGCTTTCTCTATCCTGAAGCAAGACGGGATCAATGAAGGACGCGCTTCCCTTAATTTGGAGATTTCTACCCACACTATCAGTCGGCCAATCAACCTGCTGATCTTCATAGTCTGTAAAGTGCAGCGGAAGAGTTGGAGCAGACCAAGTCTGACCATTATCCGTACTATAAGAGAACGCCGTATCAATGTTACTCATCGAATCGTGAGTCCCACCAAAACGTGCATCAATTGCGGCCACGACAGTCCCGTTCTTCAGAGTCAGCAAGGACGGAATACGGTGATAATTACTTTTTAGTCCGTCTGAATCGCTGAAAATAAGGGTTCCATATCCAGTATTACCTGTTGCGTCAATTAAGTACTCATCGGTGTAGACTTTTCCGCTAACATGGAGTAAATTAACAGCCCCCTGGAAGGGATAGCCTACAGCATTGTTGCGCATAGTGCCACCAACGCTAATTTTATTCAGCCCCATAATGTCAGATAAAAACTTATAGTCTTCTACATTCACTGTGGTAATCTTCTGTCCATTGGCAAACAAAGTATACGTTTTACTAGAGGCATCTGCCCGGATGGCAACCGTATTCGTTGCGGGCTTACCTAAATAAGTACTGCGAACCGCTGACGCACGACTGCCAAAATACTTAAAGTCACGATCTGTATTGCGCAGTTCAAATCCAAGCATTCCGCCAGGGGTAATGTACATATGGAAATGACGATCCTGATTGCCAGGAGTATTGTTAGAAACACTAAACAACGACTGAATCGTAGATGTACCGGTGCTTGAATACCGGACCAGAATTGTGCCCTCCTGCATATTGAAAATGCCTTCTGTATCACTGTCACCGGTAAGGTCATGCACAGATCCAGCGGAAATATCTAAATTTTCTCTAACCAGCGACACACCAGAAGATGTTGTTTTATCCATTAAAATTGCGTCACTAAGAGGAACATCATATACCTGCGCCTCATAAATCGTTCCTCCAAAAGGATAAACGATTCCCATTCTCCCACGGACAGTAGCGCCCAGTGAAACGTTATTAAGCCCCTCAATATCATTAAGGAATACATATTCATTTTCATTCTTTGTTAGCGTTTCAACTAACTCGCCGTTTGCAAATAATTTGTATTCACGTGTTGAAGGATCGGCAGTAAAAGCAATGATATTTTCTTGTCCTGGTATAACTGCTCCAGATGTAAGCATGGTGTACTTAAATACCTCATCTGTATTGCGAAGTTCCATGCCAAGTGCACCATCAGGCGTAATATATACATGAAAATGACGATACTCATTACCATTCGTATTGTTTGATACGCTAAACAAAGACTGATACCGCTGAACGCTATTGGACTCATACCGGACAACAATTGTCCCCTGATTTAATCCCATTATAGTAGATGCTGCCGCATCATTTGATAAATCATATGGAGCACCTTCTGTAATTGTAACATCTTGAACTTGAAGTATGGGTTCTGCTGTCGTATCAGCAACTGTAACTGCATGAACACTACCAACGGAAAGAGGAATCAGAAGTTTTACGCACAGACCTAAGGCCAACATTTTCTTGAACATACTCTTCATAATTTACAACTCCTTTTTATCATATCCGGTACTCTTAAATTACTTTACCATCATTTACAACCCCTTTCCCATATAATATTATGGTAACCTTAAATTTCTTTACCATAATTTATAATTTTTTAATTTCTCCAGCGCAATGAAAAAGCTTTTTATCACTCTGTGTTAATAACATTATAGAAAAATCTGGATAATTTTTGCAATACACTTTTTTAGCAATACTATAACTAATCAGCTAATTATTAAACATCATTTTATATTTTATACAATTAATTATTCCAAATTTGGGTATTTTTTTACAATTTTTTATGCTTCTTGAGAACTTTTTCGATATTCTTTTGGACTTATCCCAAATACCTCACGAAATACTTTTGTAAAGTAACTTGGCGACTCATAGCCAAGTCTATAACCGATTTCCGAAATTGGTGCACTTGTGGTCACGAGAAGATGTGATGCATAAAGAATCTTGGTATCTTTTATAAATTCATATATACTCTTTCCCATATATGCTTTAAAAAGCCTTCGTAGTGTACTTTCACTGACGCTGCACATTTTGCACATTTCTTCCCGAGTTAGGTTTACTTCCGGATGCACCGTAATATACTCAACCAATGCCTGAATCCTCGTATCTGTCTTATTATGGGAAGCAATTGCCCGTCTGCGAATATTCTTCATGTCATACATTGATTCCATCATTTCCCGTTCTGCTTGCAAGGTTTCCTCCGATTCTTCATCATTTGTAGAACGACAAGCAAGCGCTGCGCAAATCAGATTTAAATATCCTCTAGTTTCCAGACGCTTAAATTTCGTCCTGGAAATGGCACTTTGATATACTTTTTCAAACCATTCACGCATTTCTGGCTGATTAGAAAAATTATACTGCTGGCTAATATTCCAAAGATGTTTGAGCATATCCTCATCCTGGAGCTGTATTGAACCAATGAAGCGAATGCTAATAAATACAATTTCCTCCAAAGCTACACAGTGCAGATGGTGTCCCTGTGAAACATAAAATACATCATCCTTTTTCACGGTGAATGGCTCTCCGTCCACAACAAACATGGCTGAGCCAGAACATATGTAGCGCACTAGACAATATGGAATTTGACTTGCATCACTAACCCATTCCCGAGTAAAGCGGTATTTATCGACATAAAGAAATGTAGGTGAGTAGTTACTATATATTGCTTCCAAGGTTCTCCCTCCTTGTATTCAAGTAATTTATTATAGTATATCTCTTAATTCCATTGCCTGGAGGAAATAAAAGTAAAAAAAGATGGTAATATACCTCATTCACACTTATTCTGAGGTTTTGCGTGGGCAAAGCCACTGGCCCTGTGCCAGAATTTTCTCCAAAGAAATCCTGACACAGGGCCACACTCTTTTTCTCTCTATATTTACGTCATTGTAAAAATAGCAGTTGCCGCCACAGATTTACGGCTCATATTTCTGCATGAAGCGCATAATAATCGTCGCGCATTCGGCACGGCTGGCGATACCTTTTGGATCAAGTTGCAGCCCTGGCCCCCTGCCGTTGATAATCTGTTCTGCCACTGCCCACTGCATGGCTTCCCTTGCAAAGAAGCTTACCTTTTCCGCATCAGAAAAACTGCTAAAATCTATCTTTTTGTTTGTATCATATCCTTTATAAGCCGCATAACGGTACATCATTAATGCCATCTGCTCACGGGTAATATTATCGGTCGAGCCAAACATACCATTATCTTCATAACCATTCACGATGCCGGTATTGCTTGCCCAGAGAACAGCATTTGTATACCAGGTATCCTCCTTCACATCGAGGAATCTATCTGTATATACCACCTCCGGCTCCCCATTTATGCGATGTAGAATCACGGCGAACTGGGCGCGGGAGAGAAGTTCTTCCGGGGCAAAGGTACTATCACTCATTCCATTCATCAGCCTGTTGTTATAAACATAGTATACTGAATCGTAGAACCAGTCGCCGGCATGAACATCGATGACAGGAAGTGTCGTAATGGCTATCTTCGCTTCCTCCGGCACGTCTGGCTTCTGCGGCACCTCTGGTACCGATGGCTTTGACATCTCATTATTTCCACCGATACCCTGTGCTGTGGTATTTCCTATAGGAGTAACCGTGGCGGAGGGCATATTACTACTACCACCCACCGTACCTACTCCATCAGTACCAGGGCCTGTAACCGTACCAGAAACAGCCTTGGCCACCTTCACTGCCACATGGACGGTGACAGGTAAATAAAGATTAGTATCGTTGGGTGTATAGATTGCCTGATGAATCTGTGTACCTACATCGCCAACGGAATCATTGGGCTTCGCCCAAGTCCAGCTGCTGTTTGGTAAGGAAAGCTGGCCCAGCGTCTGTCCATAAGTAGCTTTCAACGGCGTGAGATTCACATAATTAGGCATCCCCTTGTTCACGGTTAGGGTGGCTTCCGCTTCCCCGGTGGCATAGAGCTTGTGTGGCGCAGTTGTCAGCTTGATCTGAATCGATCCGGCCTTTTTGATGGTCAGGATCGACCCATTCAGAGTACCATCACCCGTGCCGCCTATGATGGCGTAGGAGGCAGTACCTGCATTAGAGTCAATTGTAAACATCTGGGCAACGTCATAGGTGCTGCCGATATAAGTAATCTCCTTATTCCTGCCAAGGTTATTTACCGCAATAGACTTTGCGTTGGTAACACTAATGCTGCCGGTAGTCTGTATATTATTAATATTATAATGGTCCAGTTCACCGGCTTTAACTGTCCAGGTAAAGATATTTTGTGCACTTATGGCAGAGTCATAGTCTGTGCAGGACCATTCAATATCAGCAACTACCGTTGCTCCGCTTTCGGTTTTGTATTTGACATTTGAAAGAAGCTTCTTCGCAGCCGCGTCAGCGTTATCATAATAAATGGATAATTGTGTGTTTGCGGGAATTCCGTCCAAAGCGGTCAACTTTTCCTTGTCCGTATTATTAAAAGTCCTGGTTAGGGTAGCAGTTCCGTCATCATTTACCTTAACAATCCAGCCATCGACCGTCAAGCCACCTGAAAAAGCGTAGTTACTGTCTGGTTTCAAGGTGATAGTCGCGGTATACTCAGTGTTATAACCGAAAGTTGCCTGCGTGGTATTCCATGCAATAGTGGCACTGTAATTATTACCATTTGTAATCCTCTCCTGGGGTATCCCACCCGCAACGGGTTCAGCTACATCCACTACCACGCTGTTAATTAAAGTCTTTTCGATCTTAACATCACCCTGTGAAGTGGGGGCCTCCTCCCATTTGGCGTATACAATAACATCGCCAGTTACATCATAAGTTTCATCAAATTCCTGAGCATTTCCATCCGCTTCTGTATACCAGCCTACGAATTGATACCCCTCTCTGGTAGGTTTGTCAGGTAATTGAAATAATGCGTCATTATATACCTTCATGTTATAAACGGAAGAACCGCCTTGAGAGTCAAAAGTAACCGTATATTGCGTTAAATCTCCAGGAAAAATCGGCGCTTCACCCGTATACTCTATTCCATCTTTAAAGATAACACCACAGCCTGCACAAGATAAATTGCCTGTAAATCCAACTCCATACACAGCCTCTTCAGGTGTTACCTTTCCCAGTGTTTCTAATTCCCCTACATGATTGGTACCGTCTGCCTTTCCGTAAGCTTTTCCACAAGTATCACAAATGGCTCCTGAAACACAGGTTGCTCTGCCACCCTGATGCTTTTCATAACATTTTCCTTCATCTGGTACACAAGTTCCATTCCCTGAGCATCCATGCCAATGATAACTGTCGTTATAACTCCATTCCCCATCCCAAGAGTGAGTATGAGTACCTTCCTGATCTTCTTTTACATTGCTGGTGAATGCTTTTATGATCATATTCCCTTTTCCTTGTTCAGAACAGTCGACCCATTCACCTTCATTTATTCTGTAATAACTTTCTCCTTTTCCCGCAACATCATATTGCTCACATTCTGCTGCAGG
>JAZQMD010000183.1:0-40325 GCA_045543215.1 Oscillospiraceae bacterium | reverse complement strand
GCAGAATTTTGTTCCAGAAGATACTGGATGGTGGGGAGGGAAGCCACAATACGCTTGTCATCGGTGATTGCGCCGGTAGCTTTGTCCTGAGGCACGTTAAAATCACAGCGCAACAAAACCTTCTTTGCTTTTATGTCAATGTCTTTGACAGTTTTTTTGTTGTAGTTCATGCTCAATCTCCCTTCAAAAATAATTGCGAGTTACTTATAAATTCTTATCAGGCGGGCGCGTCCGCCATCTCTCCCTCCTCCAACAGGCCAGGAAATTGAAGTTGACGCAAGGCCTCATAAGTTACTATAGCCACGGAGTTTGCCAGATTCAGGCTACGGGCATCGGGACGCATAGGAATCCGGATACAGCGATCCCAATAGCACTCCCGAAGCTTCAGGGGCAGTCCGGCGGTTTCCTTCCCGAAAAACAGAAAGCAACCGTCTTGAAAGGTGGCCTGAGTATATGCCCTAGGGGCCTTAGTAGTGGCCAACCACAGATCAGGGTAAGAATTACGCCGGAAAAAATCCTCCAGACCGGGATAGACCTCCAGCTCCACCATGGGCCAATAATCCAGTCCTGCCCGCTTTACCGCCTTTTCTGAAATATCGAAACCCAAAGGTTCGATGAGGTGGAGCCTGCTTCGGGTGGCCGCACAGGTGCGGGCAATGTTCCCCGTATTCATCGGGATCTCAGGCTCTACCAAAACAATGTTGAGCATAGGCAGCCCTCCTCATGATCGACAAGGCCCATTGTAGAACAAAAGGTTTCCAATTTCAAGAGAAACGTAAAGAAAATTGGTTTTTTATTAAATTTTTTAAATATTTTAACCCAATGGACAAAAAACTACAACTGTGGTACCATTAGGTAGCCAGCAAAGTATATACCAGATAGTAAGAAGTTACCGGTTAGCTGATCCGGTGGTTGCTTAAGACAGGAGATAACCAGAAGATGGAAACTCATAAACGCATTGTGATAAAGGTAGGCACCTCCACCTTAACTCGGGATAATGGCAGCATCAATCTGCGCAACGTAGATCATTTGGCCCGGGTACTCTCTGATCTTCACGGTCGGGGGCATGAAGTGATTCTGGTCTCCTCCGGGGCCATTGGAGTCGGGGTTGGTAAACTGGGCCTTTCTCAGCGCCCCACGCAGCTACGCCAAAAGCAGGCTGTGGCTGCGGTTGGTCAATGTGAAATGATGCATATTTACGACAAATTTTTTGGTGAATATGGCCCCACTGTAGCCCAGATCCTCCTCACTGGCGAGGACGTAGATCATCCCCGGCGAGCAGCGCATCTGGAGAACACATTTGATGCCTTGCTGGAGCTGCGGTGTATCCCCATTGTAAACGAAAACGACTCGGTGTCCTCGGCAGAGATTGAGACGGGCAAGTGCAAAGTGCTCGGGGACAATGACACCCTCTCTGCTATTGTCGCCCGGCTGGTGAGAGCGGATCTCTTAGTGCTCCTCAGCGACATTGATGGGTTGTACGACACCGATCCCCGTCAAAATCCACAGGCAAAGCTGATCCACCGGGTAACCCAGCTTACCGGTGCCCTACGCGCCTCTGCCGGCGGGGCCGGCACCAGCCGTGGCACGGGAGGCATGCAAACCAAGCTTAATGCCGCTGAGATTGCCCTGGATTGTGGCATTGAGATGGTGATTACCAATGGGGCCTGCCCCGAGCAGCTGTATGATATTCTGGATGGAGCAGAGATTGGAACACGGTTTATAAAAGGCGACCTAAGCAACGCGTCACCAGGAATCATCAATCCATAGTACCTTATACCATCATTACTCATAAGGAGCTGATCTCATATGACCATCCTGGAAACCCAGGGCCTTGCGGCCCGCAATGCCGCACGAATACTTACCTGCGCCGGAACCCAGCAAAAAAATGATGCGCTTGCTGCCATTGCTGCTGCCCTGACCGCCCGTCAGGAAGAGATTTTAGCGGCTAATCAGGCCGATCTGGATGCCGGCCGAGAAAGCGGCCTTTCTCAGGCTCTACTGGACCGGCTGGCTCTCACGCCGGAGCGAATGGAGGCAATTGTAGAGGGCGTAAGGCAGGTAGCCTCCCTCCCCGATCCCATCGGCCAAATGGTTTCCATGTTTACCCGTCCCAACGGGCTTATCATCGGCAAAAAACGGGTTCCTCTGGGGGTGGTTGGCATTATCTACGAAGCTCGTCCCAATGTTACCGTAGATGCCGCGGCCCTCTGTCTCAAATCTGGCAATGTGGTCATTCTCCGGGGTGGGAAGGAGGCTTTCCGTTCCAATCGCACCCTTATGGCGGTCATGCGAGACGCATTAGAATCGGAAGGCCTGCCACGGGACTGCATGGCCCTGGTAGAGGATACCAGCCGTCAAAGCGCCAACCAAATGATGAATTTGACAGAATATTTAGACGTTCTCATCCCCCGAGGAGGGAAAGGCCTTATCCGCTCAGTAACCGAGCATGCCCGGGTGCCTGTCATCCGTACAGGTGAGGGCATTTGCCATATCTACGTCCATCAGGATGCCAACCTTCAGATGGCCTCTGAGATTGTCTATAACGCTAAATGCTCCCGCCCGTCGGTGTGTAATGCGGCAGAATGTCTGTTGGTAGACCGCAGAGTCGCCCGGGAGTTCCTCCCAATGGCCCAGGAGTTTCTCAAAAATAAACAGGTGGAGCTGCGGGGCTGTCCCGAGGTGTGTGCCATTTTACCCGAGGCCGTCCCCGCCACAGAGGAGGACTGGGATACCGAGTACGGCGACTATATCCTGGCCGTACGGGTGGTATCCGATTTGGAAGAGGCCATGCAGTTCATTGCCACCCACGGCTCTGGCCACTCCGAGGCCATTGTAACCGAAAGCTACTCTGTTGCCCAGCGATTTTTAAATGAGGTAGATGCTGCGGCGGTGTACGTCAACGCATCCACCCGATTTACCGACGGCTTTGAGTTTGGCCTGGGGGCGGAGATTGGTATTTCCACCCAAAAGCTTCATGCCCGAGGTCCCATGGGGTTGGAGGAGCTTACCTCCACCAAATTTATTGTCTACGGCAATGGACAAGTGCGGTAAACGGAAAACATCAAACAGGACTGCCGTATTGCGGCAGTCCTGTTTGATTATGACTCCTTAGGCTATGGTAGTACCACTTGCTGTAAATTATTGTTTTCCAGTATCAAGCCAGTGTCAAATACTCCAGCATTTTTTAAGGCAGTTAGAGTTCTTGTGGCATGAGGCGTAAGGGTGACGGTAATAGGCCGGGTCACCTGATGGAACTCACTTTGTCCCTCGATTTCATACTCTACAGTCTCTTCATAATAAAGTATCAAATCAGCGCGGCAAGTATTAGCCTTACGCTCCTCACTATCGTAGAATAAGTAACGTTTACCAAGATTTCCATCAGCTAAATCGGAGAGAACCGCCTGTTTAATCTCCTCCAAAGTCTCCGGAGTAGAGACAATCTCCAAGCCATCCTCTGTTGCGATCGACGAAGCTGCCTCGGTATCCTTGCTCATCTCATCCAGCATACCTTCCATCTCCGTATAAGAAGAATCCTCTGGAAGTATCAAGCTCACCCTCATGGATTCTCCGGTCTGGGGAACGCTCAGATTGTCTATCCGTATACTCTCGAGACGATATGTCTCCAGTTCCTTAATTTGATAGCTCAGGTCAATGCCAGTCTTATCACTAATCAGATGATTAACTGCATAAGTAATCGTGTTTGACTGCTCAAGTTCATGGGCATATAGAGGGAGAATATTATAATTTCTGGTCAGAAGCCCACCATTTTTTAAATAGTAATCCACCCTTAAAGAACCAGTGGCATACTCAATGCCATTCTCCCCATTATACCAAGCCTCCTCCACTTTATCTTTATGGTCCACCACCATCTGGTGAAGGTCGATCACTTTTTGGATCAGTTCCAGATCATTCACCTCATATAGATCCAAGTTCTGAGCCTCATCAAAGGGTGCAGAACTAATCCCCCATACGTCCAAAGAGACTACATCTTCCCGGGCAGGAACCCGCCGCTCAACACCAAGCACATCCGCCTCCAGCACGATACACAGGGCCAGTAGCGCACACACAACTGCAGCACAGCCTTTCCACCCCTGCCGGAACACCCGAAAGGACTTATTTAAGAGCATAACAGCAGCGAAATAACCTACCACAGTCCAGAACACCAAGCAAGCCAATAAAAGTGCTGTACCATCCATATCTAGCACTTCATATACGACACAGCCAAAGGCTATCCCAACGCATAGGGAAACAGAATATTTGAATACAGGGCACAGCCAGGGCAGAGCTATCACCTCTCCCACTGTCTCCATATGGCGTACCCGGTAGAGGAGAAGAGCCAATCCGGCCATAACCAGCCCCGCAGCGGTATAAATCCAGATGGTGTCGATGCCATGCAGCTCTTGTGTAAAAACATCATTCTCCATCGCCCAGTCGTACCCCATACTGTTTCTTAGATTGAAGATAGGAGTAAGCCAGCGCACCACTGGTGTCTTCGTCAGCCAACTATTAAAACCGAAAATAAACTGGGTGCTCATCCAGTCCACCAGGGCGGATAGCCCTGTTGCCAAAAAGTTAAAGATAAGATAAAAGGCAGGTAGGGCCAAAATATGACCGGTGAACATAGCACACAAAGTAGCGAAGGAAAAGAAAAATAAGCATAGCAGGGTCTGAATCCCCATAGCAGTCAATAGACTCCCCACGTCTACACTTCCTGCCGCCAGCTCCACCAGCACGGTAAGTAGGACAACAACAGCATGAGGCACAGTAAAGAAAGTAACCCCTGCCAGGTAATGGGTGAAAAAGTGGCCCTCACGCCGCACAGGTAGGGTATGCATCATATTGGCCGAACGATTATTATAAAGATACGACCACAAAGCCATGGCGCATAGAACTCCAAACACTACCGCCAGAAACATTCCTAAACCGTGGGACACTGTTTGAAGCGCCTGCCTGGTAGCCCAACCGGAGGCCCCTATCAGAGGCTCCTCATTCGTCAACCTAATTAAGGCGCTAAAAGGAAGGATCGTTACCCAAGCAGCAGTATAAGCTCCCCATAAGGGTGAAAATCGAGCCAAATCCTTTTTGTATAGAGATAAATCAAAGTAGGATGTCGCGAACCGCATAGTCCTCACCTCCCAGCTCATAAATAAAGATTTCTTCCAGTGTCAGGGGAAGGGCCTCCAGCAAAATGGGCTGGAGCGTAGAAAATTGAGCAATGACCTCATCACTGCCTCCCCTGACAATATAAGTAAAAATGCGCCCCATCCGGGAAATATGAAGAATTTCAAGCCCCCCAGGCAGGATAGGCTCGTCGGAATGGGGGAAGGCTACCTGTACCTTCACAACACCTCCCTGAAGCTCACTGAGTGACCGCTCCAGCAGTACCTTTCCCTTGGAGAGGATACCCACATGATCGCACACATCCTCCAATTCCCGCAAATTGTGGGAAGATACCATTACCGTGGTACCATGTTCAGTTACGTCGTTCATAAGCAGGGACCATACCTGACGACGCATTACCGGGTCCAGACCGTCTACCGGTTCATCCAGCAGCAGATAATCTGGGCGGCAGCACAGAGCCAGCCAGAAGGCAGACTGCTTCTGCATTCCCTTGGACAGGCGGCGAATAGGGGCCTTTTCGTCCACCGAGGGGAACGCCTCCTTCAGCGCCTCGTATCGACTCTGATCAAACCTGGGATAAATCCCCTTGTAGAATCTGGCCATATCTTTGGTAGAATCGGACAAAAAGTAATACAGCTCGTCAGGGATAATAAACAGTCTCTCTTTCATCGCTGAGTTCTCATAGATTGGCTCTCCGTCTACCGTAACCGTCCCCGCATCTTGACGGTATACCCCACACAGATGGCGCAGGATAGTGGACTTACCCGCACCGTTTGGTCCCACCAGCCCATAGATAGAGCCAGTTGGCACCGTCATAGTCAAATCATCCAGAGCGCGGAAGGCCCCAAACGACTTGACTACATGGCTAACCTCAATCATATTGATTCCTCCTTTTCCAGGGCAGCTATGCGATCAGTAAGCTCCGCTGCCGTCATCCCAAGAAATCTTAGCTCCCGAGCAGTCTCATCAAAGACAACCAGCAGCTTGCCCCGCCGCTCTGCCCCCACATCTTCCTGTGGCGCAGCAAAAGTCCCCCGCCCGGCAATAGTATAGACATATCCCTCATTCTCCAGAGCCTCATAGGCCCGTTGGATGGTATTGGGGTTGATGGCCAGGGAACTGGCCAAATTACGCACCGAGGGCAATCTATCATCCGGGGCAATAGCCCCGGTAATAACCAGCTTTCGGAGTTCATCCTTCACCTGCTCATAAATAGGGCGGGAGTCGCGGTAATTTAAGCTGAGCATACGCGACCTCCTTTCAGTGTACCTACTGTACTAGGTGTTCTAGTACTATTATGTTTAGCATGACCTTTCTAGATTGTCAAGAAAAATTTTTTATCAAGGAAAAGAAGAGAACTCCTAACCACCCATCTGCAACAGCCTTAACTCTACGATAAAAAAATTTAGATCAAGAGCAAAGTCACTCCCAAATTCATTTTTCTCTTAAATTTTTAAAAACCACGTGACAGAGGATGGCAAGTCTGTTATAATAAATTTTAGAATTTGGAGAAAAGGAGTGAGGGGTGTCTCATGGCTCTTTTGAAAAACCGTGTCAATCAGACCTCCTACCTAGCCTGTGTGGAGGACCTAATTTCTACGCACCAGGTAGAATCCATGAAACAATGGCAGCACCACTTCTCCGTTACTGCCTATGAGCACTCCCTGTTTGTTTCCTATGTGTCCTTCCGGCTGGCCCGGCGGCTGCGATGCGACTATCGGATGGCTGCCCGCATGGGACTGCTCCACGACTTATACTTATATGATAGCCATGATCCCTCCGCCCACCCAGGCAATCAATGCTTTGACCACCCGGTCGCCGCTCTAAACAATGCCCGTACCCTACTGAAATTAAGCGAGAAGGAAGAGAATATTATTATCTCCCATATGTGGCCTCTAGCCAAAACCATGCCCCACTCCAAGGAAGCACTTATCGTTAACCTGGCAGACAAGATCTGTGCCACTTTGGAGGTTTCCTCTCTATGGCGCATCAAGCGCATCCAACAGTGGATCCCATATGCCGCAGCCCTATCCGTAATATAAAACCGGCCCCTTCGCCCTGCTAAAGTAGCAGGGCGTTTTTATTTTTTCCAAAACGGAAAGAAAAGTCGGGCGTTGTCCGCTTTCTTAGCTTATGTCCCATCTTTTTCTACTTTTGAATTAAGGTCCTCAATGAGATAAAAAGTAAAATCTCCTACAGCCACTAAGACTCCCATCTCGTTTATCAGCTCTGCCCTGATTACAGATAGGCTCTTGCCCACCTTTACTGCCTTAGCCTCACATCGAATCATTTCTCCTCTTGCCTCGCGCAGAAAATTAAACGCGTAATTTGCCGTTACACAGCCCTTCCCCCGAGAGCAGGCCGCCATACCGGCGGTCGTATCCGCCAAAGTAGCCAAGCAGCCACCGTGGACCACCCCAATGTGATTTAAACTCTCCGGCTTTACATGAAGAACCCCCTCGGCATAGTCCAGCTCAACCTTTGTAATCATGATATTATTGTAGGTAGAAAACTCCCTGGAATTATTAATGTATCGTAACGTATTTTCATAATACTGCCTTTGCTGTTCTTTGTTTTCAAATTTCATTTTTATCAAATCCTCTCAAAAATTTTTTCTTTTCCAGTCCGAGAGTGCACATTGTATCACAAAGGATTTTCTCCTGCAAGCATGGCCTCCTGCCTCGCACAGTCAGCTTCCTTTGGCATAGTATGAACTGGAATCATCATTTTAATAGGAGGAATCCCTATGGAACTTGAACAAACCTCCCCCCCAATGCTGGGCATGTGCGCGTGTGATGGAGAGCTGTTCCGCCGGGTTTGGGATCGGGTAGAGGGATCGGGACATCCAGACTGCCCGGTAAGCACTATCCCTTACAATAGCCCTGACATTCTCACACCTCCAGCCCCATATCCGGTACATACCACTACTCCCCATACCTCATCGTTGGAAACCTCTATTCCATCCCACCAGCTCCCTGTGCCTACCACTGAGCAAGCTGACATATCCAACGCTGAGCAAACTACCCCACCTGCTACTATTGAACCAACCACCTTACCAGCCATTAAACAAACTACCCTTCCTGCTTCTGAGAGCTCCACCACACTTACCGTAGTAGACCCTGAACTCCCCGCTCGCCTTCATTCCCCTCTCCAGACGGAAGAAGGAAACATTAGTGGAGACGACTTTCCCAAAGAGGATGATCTACCTTGTCTTGGCAGTTCCTCTGCCCCTCACGGCGGTCAGCTTCAAAAATACATTCGGGAAGAGTTGGATGGCTGGCAGCTTTACCGCCATCTAAGCCGAAAAGTAAGTGGTCCTCATGCCCGTACTCTGGCGGCCCTTGCCTCAGAAAAGCACCGATGTGCCCGGAGGCTGGCGGCAGCCTATTTCCTCATTTCAGGTGTCCACTTTTGGCCCACTGACCAATTGGAGACTCCTCGACTCACCGCCTGGCTTGGGATGCTGCGGGATCGCTTTAGCACAGAACAGCACCAGGAGCACCGTTACCGGGCGGCCGCCTGTGATACCTCCGACCCCTGTCTGCGGGAACTCTTTACCGAGCTGGCCGGTGATTGCGCAACCCATGCCTCCGTACTGCGCAGTCTGTTAGAAACAGCTATGTAAGAAACTTCCATACCTAAGGGTGGTCTATTCTGCGCATAAAATTAAGAGCCAGACCGCCCTTAGAAGCGGGAAGCCAAAGTGAGAAGCTCTATCTTATTGTAGGAGACTTTTTTAGCACGCACAGTATATTTACAATTTGAGGTGATTTTATGCACCCCCCTTCCAACCGCCCCGCTGCTATCGCTTGGATCAAAGGCGGAACTCAGGTTCCTGAACTTTCAGGCTCGGTCGAATTTTTTCAAACAAATAGAGGCGTACTTGTTATTGCTGAGCTCCACCAGCTCCCAGTCAGTAGCTCCAACATCTTTGCCCTGCACATCCATGCCGGAGAGTCCTGTGATGGCCTTAATTTTTCAGAGACAGGTGGCCACTACAACCCTGTAAACCTTCCCCATCCCCTCCATGCCGGAGATCTTCCCCCGTTATTTTCCTGCCATGGCTACGCCTTTATGGCCGTTTTAACCGACCGTTTCCAAATTTCAGATGTGATAGGCCGTACCATAGTGATTCATGGTGGAACGGACGATTTTATATCCCAGCCTGCGGGTAATGCCGGTAACAAAATTGCCTGCGGTGTCATCCGCACAAATTCCTAATAAGCAACAGTAAACTCACACATAACGAAGGCCTCTCATAGACTGTAATATACTATAATAGATTGGAGTTAAGCCGTTTGATATAAAAGTCTTTATATAAAAAACAAAATTCCCCATCCTTTTGAATGGGGAATTTTGTTTTTTATTTATTTTGGAGCGAGTGACGAGGCTCGAACTCGCTACCTCCACCTTGGCAAGGTGGCGCTCTACCAGATGAGCTACACTCGCGACGGTAAGATGTATTTTAGCAACTTCCCGCCAAATTGTCAAGTATCAATTTTAAACTTTCAGAGATTTTACAGATAAGGAATAGCCCGCACCTCTCACGATACACCTATCTCCCCAGTGCTTCCAGCAGCGGCGTAGTCGGTGCAGTCGGGATATCGGTCAACACTCCACAGATAGCCCAGTCCCTGAAAGACACTATCCGTAGCATAAAGCGGCTCCTGCACAGAAGGATCCAAGTGGCGATAACCCTCGTCAGTAGACACAATAAGCCAAAACCTAGGTTCCCCGTTAAACTCTCCCTCTACCACCGTAGCCTCCAAATCTGCCAGTTGGCACAGCAACCGCAGGGCTAGCGCCATACCCTGGCTGTTTGCCCGACCATCTACCAATGCATCATAGGCCGATCCGCCCCCCTCTGAGCCAATTTCTACCCACTGGATTAGAGCATCCAACAGAACCTCAACCGTCACCCCTCCCGGATGGATATCCAGTTTTTGAAGAAACTGCAGGGCAACCGTCTCCAACTGGGTGCTACGCACACTTAGCTCCGTAGCCTCCTCCGGCCACTCAAAGGTAAACTCCGCTACCCGGCTGGTTCCACTATCAGGGTAGAGCTTCACCCCAATGTCAGGGGCGGTAAGCGCAGCCAGAGGAGTATCCAGCCAGGCCTGACGAGCCTGCGTAAGCAAGGTGTTTTCATCTCCGGTGAAATAGCTCAAACGGAGTACACAGTCTTTGTCAAATCCCGCCATGGCTGAAGAAACTGCCTGGAAAATAGCCTGGGAACCGGTAGCTGGAATGATGGCCGCCACCTCCTCCTGTGTATGCGCATAATCAAAAGTGATGGTAACCTCGTAATAGGATACGATACGGGTGTGCTTATACTCAATGCCGTTAAGCGCATAAGCACCCAGTGGATCCTTTTCCAATACCTCAGCGCAGGCAATTTCCAAGTCGGCTCCCACATCCCCCAGGTAGTTGGATAAGTGAATTACGCCAGTTTTATCATGTTCCACAATGAAGTATATTAAGGCACTTACCAGACCTTGATAATTCTCAGCCTGTAAAATGGATGAATCCTTACTCACCGGATACTCCATATGATGGGTGAAGGAGGAATACTCCCGCTCTAGTATAGACGTACATCCTGTTAGTGTCAAAACGCATAGCAGTACAACCAAGCACTTCACAAAATTCCCTCTTTTCCCTGTGTACGTATGGCCAATCTTGAGAATACGCCATATTTGCTTGGTAAGCCCACCCAACCCTTCTTCCATCCGCCTATAATGGGTCTGGTAGTAAACTCATCTGCTCCCGTCCCCGGTCCTCCTCCCTCAACAAGGCCCCCGCCACAGGGAGTGATCGCGCCCGATAGCGGGCCGGGTTGACAATATCAGTCTGCTCCAGGGGCTTGATCTCTTCTACCTTATATTTGGGTTTAAGCGTCATGACACTAACTCCCTGAGTCGCGCGGGTGGCCTTTGGGTTGAGAGATGCGGTATGAAAAACCACACATCGCCCTTCACTAGAGCGCACCGCCAACTCTACATCTTGAGTAATCAGGAGGGCAGACACCAGGGGGGACTTGTCAGAATAGGCCCCAGTGAGCCGACGGCGGCGGGTCTGGGTCCGGTAGGCAGACAGCTCTACCCTAGCTGCCTTACCGTTTTCAAAGAAAAAGAGCACATGGGCTCCATAATCCCCAGGCAAGCAGGCCCATACCATATTCTCCCCTTCATCGAAGCCCAGCTTAGTGGGCAGATAATCGCCCAAAGCGCTGGCCTTGGTGTCGGAAAAGTCAGACAAATATGCCTTATAACAATGCTGGCGGTTGGTAAACACCAGCAACTCATCCTTGTTGTTAGTCTCCCAGAACTGGGCAGGACCATCCCCCTCCTTATATTTCTGGTTATCCGCCATGCGCAAGGAGGCAGGGGTGATCTTCTTTAAATAACCTTCCCGGGATAAAAACAGATGAACGGGATAACTGGGAGTCTCCTCCCCCTGGTTTCCCTCCACCTCCTGCTGGTACTCATAGATAATCTGTGTACGGCGGGGGAGGGCATACTTTTCCTTCACCCTAGCCAGCTCATCTACAATAACCTGCTTCACCCGCTCGGGGGAGTCCACCAGATCCCGCAGGTCGGCAATCTCCTCCTCCAGGGCTGCGGTCTCGGCAGTACGTTTGAGGATATATTCTTTATTAATATTACGCAAACGGATATCCGCTACATATTCCGCCTGTACTTGGTCAATGCCAAAGCCGATCATCAAGTTTGGAACCACTTCCGCCTCTTCCCCAGTCTCCCGGATGAGGCCAATAGCCTTGTCAATATCCAGCAGGATACGCCCAAGGCCCTTGAGCAGATGAAGCTTCTCCTCCTTTTTCTTCATAACGAAATAGGTCCGCCGGCGCACACTGTCCACTCGCCATGCCGTCCACTCGCCCAAAATCTCCCTCACCCCCATCACCCGGGGCATGCCGGCAATGAGAATATTAAAATTACAAGCGAAAGAGTCGGACAGGGGAGTGAGTTGGAACAGTTTGTTCATCAGCTTCTCCGGGTCACTTCCCCGTTTCAGATCAATGGTCAGCTTCAGGCCGGACAGATCCGTCTCGTCCCGCATGTCGGAAATCTCCTTGATTTTACCTGTTTTTACCAGTTCTGCCACCTTGTCCAAGATAGCCTCGGAGGTAGTGGTATAAGGGATTTCATAAATCTCGACCAAGTTTTCCTCCCTCACATAGCGCCACCGGCCCCGTACCTTGAAAGAGCCCCGACCAGTTCGGTAAATTTGATCCAAAGCAGCGGCATCATAGAGAAGTTCCCCCCCAGTAGGGAAATCAGGGGCCTTCAACACTTCCAGCAGGTCGGTGTTAGGATCTTTCAGGTAAGCGATGGCGGCATCGCACACCTCTCTCAGATTAAAGCCACACAGGTTGGAGGCCATTCCCACCGCAATCCCCTGGTTCGCCGCCACCAAAATATTGGGAAAAGTGGTGGGCAGGAGGGCTGGCTCCTGCAAAGTACCGTCATAATTGTCTACGAAATCTACCGCATCCTGATCAATGTCCCGAAAAAGCTCGGCACAGATAGCCTCCAGCCGTACTTCGGTATAGCGAGAAGCGGCCCAAGCCATGTCACGAGAGTACACCTTTCCAAAGTTCCCTTTAGAGTCCACTAGGGGATGAAGCAGGGCTCCGTAACCCCGGGAAAGACGAACCATGGTGTCATAAATAGCGGAATCCCCATGGGGATTGAGTTTCATGGTGGCCCCCACCACATTGGCGCTTTTGGTGCGATTGCCCCCCAGCAGCTTCATCTGATACATGGTGAAAAGCAGCTTACGGTGGGAGGGCTTGAAACCGTCAATCTCAGGGATGGCCCGGGAGACGATAACACTCATCGCATAGGGCATATAGTTGACTTCCAGCGTCTCCACAATGGGCTGTTCCAGCACCTCAGCCCTCAGTCCCATAACATTGGGATTGTCCGCCCTTTTCGGCCCCTCCTGGGGCCCCTTCTTTTTGGCCAAAAAGAATCCATCCTTTCCCCGGACGCACTAGATTAATTCCTGCGTCCAAAGCCTTAATACAGTAAAAAGCAACAGCTTTCCCTGTCCACAAAGACCATACTTCTTAGATAGCCATAAAAACCAAACTCTAACTGATATCTGCCAGTTCCAGATATTTGTATCCGTTTTCTGCAATGTGGTCCTTGCGTCCCTGAAGATTATCCCCCAAAAGCAGGTCAAAAACCTGGGCGGTGTGCTCCACATCAGCCGGCATCACCTTGATAAGCCTTCTGGTTTCTGGATTCATGGTAGTCAGCCACATCATGTCCGGCTCGTTCTCACCCAGACCTTTGGATCGCTGGACAGAACACTTTTTCCCCGTCAATTCACCCGCCAAAATATCGTTTTTTTCCTTATCCGAATAAGCAAACCAAGTCTTTTCCTTATAGCTGATCTCATATAGAGGGGTTTCCGCAATATAGACATACCCCTTTTGGATAAGGGTAGGCGTTAGACGATAGAGCATGGTCAAAATCAGGGTGCGAATCTGAAAACCATCTACATCCCCGTCGGTACAGATGACAATCTTATTCCAGCGCAAATTGTCAAGGTCAAAGGCAGTCAGGTCTTTGACATGCTTGTTCTGCACCTCCACCCCACAGCCCATGACCTTAATTAAGTCAGTGATAATCTCACTTTTAAAAATACGGGCGTAGTCCGCCTTGAGACAATTCAATATCTTTCCCCGCACAGGCATGATGCCCTGAAACTCCGCATCCCGGGACAGCTTAACACTGCCCATGGCCGAATCTCCCTCCACAATATACAACTCCCGGCGAGACACATCCTTGGTACGGCAGTCCACAAACTTTTGCACACGGTTTGCAATATCAATGCTTCCCGACAGCTTCTTTTTAATATTTAGCCTGGCCTTCTCCGCCTGCTCCCGGCTTCGCTTGTTCACCAGGGTCTGCTCGGCAATCTTAGCTGCATCCTGGGGATTTTCAATGAAATAGACTTCCATCTGGCTTTTGAGAAAATCGGCCATGGCCTCCTGTACAAACCTATTAGTAATAGCCTTCTTCGTCTGATTCTCATAGGAGGTTTGGGTGGAAAAATTATTAGAGACAAAGATCAGACAGTCTTCCATATCCCCCCAGGTAATCTTAGACTCATTTTTCTGGTATTTGCCCTGAGCCTTTAAATAAGCATCGATGGAAGAAACAAAGGCTGAGCGCAGGGCCTTCTCCGGGGAACCTCCATGCTCCAGCCAGGAAGAATTGTGATAGTGTTCTACTACCTGCACCGTATTGGAAAAACAGAAAGAGGCTGATAGTTTCACCTTATATTCCGGCTTATCGGCCCGATCCTTTCCCCGCCGCTCGGCCTGCCAGAACACGGGATGTGTAAGGGGACTTTCTCCCGCCAACTCAGCCACATAATCTACAATACCGTTTTCATACCTGAATTCAGTAGTCTCAAATTTTCCTGGTGCTATCTCATTGCGCAGTTGAAAAATCACCCCTGCATTGACCACTGACTGACGTTTAAGAACGTTAGTATAATACTCCACTGGAATGTCGATATCTGTAAAAACCTCCAAATCGGGCTTCCAGCGAAATTTGGAGCCGGTTTTTTTCCCATTCCAAGAAACTTTCTGCAATCCTCCAACGTTTTCTCCCCGCTCAAAATGGAGGGTGTATTCAAACCCATCCCGGTGGATGACCGCATCAAAGTATTCACTGGCGTACTGGGTTGCGCAGGAACCTAAGCCATTGAGCCCCAAAGAAAATTCATAATTGTCTCCCTCACCTTGTCCATACTTGCCACCAGCATACAGCTCGCAAAAGACCAGCTCCCAGTTATATTTCTGCTCCTTCTCGTTCCAGTCTACCGGACAGCCCCGTCCAAAATCCTCCACCTCCACCGAATGATCCAGGTAGCGGGTAACCAGAACCAAACTCCCGTACCCCTCCCTGGCCTCATCAATAGCGTTGGAGAGAATCTCAAACACCGCGTGCTGGCATCCCTCCAGCCCATCTGAACCAAAAATGACACTCGGCCGTTTGCGTACTCGGTCCGCTCCCTTCAGCGCGGAAATGCTCTCATTACTATAATCCTGTTTTCTCCCTTTTGCCATGATTCCTCCGTATTTGCGTTATGCACATATATGCACATAGTAATATAATTGTATCATATCCCATTTTTTTTAGGATGGCAAGCACAAGCATCTACTTACACGGGTATAAGTTGGCGCATATTTGTCCAAGATTTGCATAAGATTGGAAAAGAAAGGAAGGTGATAGCCATGGGAGAAACGGTACAGGCGTTCCGGCTGGGTCGCAGGTCGGATCCGGCAGCAGAGGAGCGCCGCGCTCTGCTAGAGAGTATGGCAGATACCCGCCGAGCCCTCAACCAGGCATACAACAACTTTAACCTCCATAGTGACCCCGATATGGTGGAATCCTACGTCTACGAGATCAATGCCCTTCAGAGTCGCTACGCCTATCTGGCCCGCCGGATGAAAGAGCTGGAGCATCGGGCAGCCCAGCCCCTGCTGTGAACAGTTGGCTACCCTGGGCAACGTATCTCACAGTAGCAGTTGTCGCCCTACTACTGCTTCGTAAACCTCTGAGAGCGCTTGTCCAATTGGCAGCCCGCTCGGCGGTTGGGCTGGGGGGTATTTGGCTGTTCAACCATCTGGGCGCCCTGATTGGGGTACAAATAGGTGTCAATCTGTTTACCGGACTGATTGTTGGACTACTGGGCCTGCCTGGCTTTGGACTGCTTCTTTTGTTACAATGTATATAGCCCCCAAAGTATCCTTGCACCTGACTGTTTCCAGCCTGCACCAATATAGAGGCCCGGCTCCTATCACCTAAGTCATTACCGCTTCAACCGCCGGTTGGAGCTTTATCAACAAAACAAACAATAAAAAGGGGCCCGTTGTAATTACAGCGAGGCCCCTTTTTCATTATATCCTCCTGCAACCCACCGGCGAAAAGCTTACCTTACATTATAATCCCATAATACTTTGGTATCAAAAAAATTTATTTTTTATTAAATTCTTTGCAAAACACAGTAGACGCTGGGCAAGCTAATATATATAATAGAAAGTTGGAAACATTTAACTTTATATCATTAACTACAAAATCCACCGTTTAAAAGTGGAAAAGGGAGGATGCCCATGTCTAAACACAGCCGAAGTAGCTACGGCTACGGCAGCTACCGAGGGCCCCGTTCCGGAGGGGCCAGCTCCGTACTCAAGGGAATTATCCTCGTCCTGGTCATTTCGATTCTCACGCTGGCTGGCCTCCTCTTTTTTCTGCAAGACTATTTAGTATATGCCGATGACGGGGTACACCTCACGCCGCCTTGGCTAAGTCAGCAGGCAAACCAGCCCCCTGCATCTCCCTCCCCGGAGATATCCTCTCCCATCCTGATCACCGATGATCCGGTGCCAGTGGAAACGGCTCCCGTTGAAGAAATTCCTCCAAATCCTCTTCACGCCGTCCTGATTAGCCAAACCGCCTTGCTGGCCGATACTGCCGCCGATCAGACTGTCGCCACCGGAGGCAACGCGGTCATAGTGAGCATGAAAAATGATGACGGAACCTTAAATTACGTCTCGGCCGTTCCTCTGGCAGTATCCGCCGGGGCCTCCGGCTCTGACCCCAACGCCAACGCCGCTATCAAAGCCCTTGCCGCTAGAGAGATTTACACCATTGCTCAGGTGTCCTGCTTCCGGGATCACCTTCTTCCCGGCTATGACCGCAATTTGGCCATTCACACCAATAGCGGTTACCGCTGGACAGACCATGAGGATCTCCGCTGGACCAGTCCCGCCAATGAGACGGTGGTAAACTACCTCACCGACCTGTGTGTGGAACTGGCTAAATTAGGTTTTGATGAAATCCTTCTTACCAACTGCGGTTACCCGCCTGCCCAATCAGGCAACCTGGGCTGGATTCGCAAGGGAGATCCCTACCCTAAGGGGGCCTTGGATACTGTGCTCACCCGCTTTATTGAGCAGGTGCGCCAGGCCCTTGAGCCACTGGATGTAAAATTGTCGGTATACACTGATGCTAAATACTTGGAGGGCACCATGGGCCCGGATACTGACACTGGCCTTACTCCCTCTTTGCTGCTGGATAACTGCGACCATATCTGGCTACCCGCTGTACAGGTAGAGGCCGGGCTGAACTACTCCTCTCAGGAAGATCAGGCTGCAGCAGAGGGGCGCATCATCCGTATGGGCACCACCGCCGGCCCGGAAGATATTTCCTGGGCTATTTGGGGCTGAAGGCATGAGCCAAAAGGAAGAGAGGTGCCCCATGAAACAGATAGAAAAATTGCGCAAACAGATACCGCAATACGAAGGCACCCTGCGCAGCCACATGATTAAAATTCCTTCCTGCATCTCCGAATGCTCAGGCATTCGGGTGTTTGGTCGGCGCATTAAATCCCTGGCCTTTACCACCGATGTGGCCATTATCCGTAATATTAACGCCGATGCCATCATCGCCGTCTATCCTTTTACCCCCCAGTCCGCTATCAACCGGGCGTTAATGACAGCAGCGGATATGCCCGTTTTTGTAGGGATAGGCGGTGGGCTTACCCGTGGTCATCGAGTGGTTAGCCTTGGGATAGATGCGGAAAATGAAGCAGCCTTTGGTGTGGTAGTCAATGCCCCCACGGAAAACGATGTGGTTGCCCAGCTCAAAAATCGGCTGGATATTCCTATTGTAGTCACGGTAGTCTCTGAGCGTACCGATGTTGCCGCCCGCCTGACAGCGGGGGCTGACATCCTCAATGTCTCCGGCGCTACCAATACCCCTCATATTATCCGCTCTATCCGCAAGCAATTTCCAAGTGTGCCTATCATCGCCACTGGCGGCCCCACTGATGAAACCATCACGGACACCATCCGGGCTGGAGCTAACGCCATTACCTACACCCCGCCTTCCAACGGCTCCCTCTTTGCCCTTTCCATGGACCGCTATCGCCATGAGGCCAATATTATCTGACCTGTCGTGTGATAACAAATGTAAAATGATTTATGTAAATTTTTGAATATTTATAAAAGTTTGTCTATACTTTGACTTTTTTAGCATA
This sequence comes from Oscillospiraceae bacterium, assembly GCA_045543215.1. Taxonomy (GTDB): domain Bacteria; phylum Bacillota; class Clostridia; order Oscillospirales; family Oscillospiraceae; genus DXYV01. The sequence continues at coordinate 22,121 of JAZQMD010000183.1, read as the reverse complement.
ATAGCTGCCGCAACTCATTGCGGCAGTAAGCTTTTTTATTGGTCTATTGAAAAAAGTTGCCTAAGAGAAAATAATTTTTCCCTTGCTTTCTATTAACTCTTCCTTTATCATTTACATATAAGGGAGAAGATTTAGCCTTTATTTACCCGAAAATACCACATGGGAGAAGGTGAATTTATGTCTCTGGATGCCATTCAAAGGGTGACAGAAGCAGAGCAATCAGCCCAAGCCAGGAAAGCCCAGGCTGAGGCTGAGGCCAGAAAGCTGGTTTCCGATGCCCAGCGTGCCGGGACAGCCCTAATCGAACAAGCCCGCACCCGCATCGAGGCGGAAAACAAGGCTCTACTTCAGAAGGCTGAGGCAAAGGCCGCTCAGGCTGCAGAAGCTACTCTTGCCAAGGCTAGGCAGGATGCTGAGGCTATATGCCGTACCGCTGAGAGCAAGCTTAGTCAAGCGGCGGATCTCATCATGAGAAGGGTCGTGAAACAGTAAGATGTCCATTGTGAAAATGAAGCGGCTGCGGTTGATCGCCATGCAGCCGGATCAGGAGGATATCCTCAAGACTCTCCAGCGCATGGGCTGCGTAGAGATCTCACATCCAGAGGTGGACCTGTCTATGCCAGAGTGGGCCGAGTTGTCCCATCCTGACACTACCGCCTTAAATCAGGCGCGGGAAGACGGAGCCGCCGCTGCTGCGGCCTTGGCTACCTTGAAAAAATATGCCCCCTCCAAGGGTAGGCTGCTTAAGGGCCGCCCTATCATTTCCGAGCAAGAATTCTTTAACGACAGCGCCTATACCGCAGCTTTGGAAACAGCGGTCACAATCAACCGCTCCCAGCAGCATATCCAGTCCCTCTATACCCAGCAGAGCAAGCTGAATGCCCAAAAGGCATTCCTCTCTCCCTGGCTCTCTCTGGATATCCCCTTGGATGCCTCCTCTACCAAAGAGGTAAGCATTCAATTCGGCACTATCCCTGTCCGCGCTTCTTTGAATGAGATGACCGCTGCTTTGAGCTCCACCGCCCCCTTGGCCCAGCTTATCCCGGCTAGTTTAGACCAGGACGCCCACTACCTACTCTTTCTATGCCATCAAAGCCAACTGGAGCAGGCCGGTGGAATTCTTAAGGAATATGGCTTTTCTGCCACAGTCCTGAAGGGCTGGAAGGGCACCGCCGCCGCCAATTACAAGACGTTGGAAACCGAGCTCACCCAGATCTGCGCTGAGTTGGAGGCTGAGAAGGACACCATCCTCGTCTATGCCTCACAAATAGAGGCACTGGAGCAGGCGGTGGATCGGGCCTCTCAGGAGATTAAGCGACAGGAGGCCAAGGGTCGTCTGCTGGACACCGGGACCTCCTTTTATTTGGATGGCTGGATCCCTGCGGAGGAGCAGGCCAATCTTTCTACCGTTCTGAGTAAATTTATCTGCGCCTGGGAGACTGTCACCCCAACCCAGGATGAGTACCCCAAGGTTCCAGTGAAGCTGAAAAACAACTGGTTCACAAGCCCCTTGAACATGGTTACCAACATGTATGTCATGCCCGCTTATGACGGGCTTGATCCAAACCCCCTGATGGCCCCTTTCTTTATCCTGTTTTTTGGATTGATGATGGCAGACATGGGCTATGGTATCCTGATGCTGGCCGGTGGCTGGTTTCTGCTGAAAAAGCTGCGGGCCAGGGGCACTATGAAGGACATGGGTGGCCTGTTGCTCCTGTGCGGTGTGAGTACTTTTATTTTTGGCGCCGTCACTGGCGGCTTCTTCGGAGATTTTATCCCCCAGCTACTGAAGATTATTGATCCGAATAGCACCTTCCAGTTGCCTTATCTGTTTACCCCCCTCAACGATACTTTGGCCATTTTGGTTGGCTCCCTTGTATTGGGCCTCATCCAAATCATTACCGGTATGGCCATCAGCTTTGTAAAGAAGTGTAGAGACGGGGAGATGACCGATGCCATCTGGAGTGAAGTAACCTGGTGGGTCATTCTGGCTGGAGCCGCGCTTGCTATCCTTGGTATCGGTAACGTGGCCGGCTACCCCGTGGTGCTCATCGTTGGTCTGGTGATGCTAGTTATCGGCTCCACCCGTAACGCCAAGGGCTTTGGCAAGGTGACTGCCCTTATCGGCGCAGTATACAACGGAGTGACTGGCTATTTCAGCGATATTCTTTCCTATGCTCGCCTCATGGCCCTGATGTTGGCCGGTGCTGTTATCGCCCAGGTCTTTAATACTCTGGGCTCGGTCACCGGGAACGTGGTACTCTTCGTTATAGTCTCCTTTATCGGTAACATGCTCAACTTCGCTTTGAATCTTCTAGGCTGTTATGTCCATGACCTGCGGCTACAGTGCCTGGAGTTCTTTAACCGATTTTACAAGGAGGGTGGAAAGCCCTTTAGGCCTTTATCCATTGATACGAAATATGTAGATATTATCAAGGAGGAAAATTGAAATGGCTGCTTTTATTGAACTGTTTGGAGGTATTGGTCTTGCATTTCTGGGTGCGGCACTAGCTGTCGGTCTGTGCTGCGTAGGCTCGGCTAAAGGTACCGGACTAGTAGGTGAGGCCGCCACCGGTCTTTTGTCCGAGGCTCCGGAACATTTCTCTAAATGTCTGATTCTTCAGGTTCTCCCCGGCACCCAGGGCCTGTACGGTCTGGTTGTCTGGTTCTTCAGTTTGTTCACCATGGGTGCCTTCTCCGGCGGCATCCAACCTCTTGATGTTACTCAAGGTCTTACTATACTTGTGGCCTGTCTCCCCATGGCTATCGGCGGTTGGTTGTCCGCCATTTTCCAGGGCCGTGTAGCCGCCGCGGCCATCAACGTAGTTGCTAAGAAGCCCGATGACTGGGCCAAGGGTATCATCCTATGCGGTATCGTGGAGTTTTATGCCATTTTGTCCCTTCTGGCTTCTGTCCTGCTACTGATGAACGCTCTGTAATCTGTATTTTACCACATCAGGAAAGGCAGGAAACAGACTATGGACGGTATTGAAAGAATTACCGAAAAGATTAACGCTGATGTCCAAGCGGAGATTGATACACTGATGGCTCAAGCTAAAGCAGAAGCCGATCAGATTACTGCTGATAGCAAGGCCAAAGTGGATACTCTGTCCCAGGAACTGGCTGCTCAAGGCAAACGGGCCGCTGCCGAGCGGGAAGAGCGTATGGCCTGCGTGGCTCAACTGGATGCCCGCAAAGTGATCCTCTCTGCTAAACAGGGTCTGCTAAATCAGGCCTTTGACAAAGCCTTGGAAAAGCTGTGCACCATGGAGGACGAAGCCTACACTGAATTGCTAGCCAACTTACTGGTGAAGGCCAGTAGAACAAAAAAAGAACAGGTGGCTTTCAGCCAAAAGGATCGCACCCGCGTAGGTAAGGCAGCCGTCACGCGTGCCAATGAAATTTTGGCTAAGCGCTCCGCCCAAAATAACGGCATTTCTGACAATAAGGCTGCCTCCCCGATGGACAAGGTTGTAACCAGTGTGTCCACCTCACCCCAGGGTTCGACCATGCTCACTTTATCTGAAGAAAACCGAAATATTAAGGGCGGCTTTATCCTTATCGATGGTAAGGTGGAGACTAACTGCTCCTTTGAAACCTTGGTTCGCCTGGAAAAGAACAGTATGTCCGGCGAGGTCGCCAAGCTACTCTTCGACTAGCTCAAACCTCGACAGCAAGGAGGATGCGCCTTGTCTTATAACAAAGATACCGATTATCTGGCCCTGTCCGCTCGAATCCATGCCATGGAAACCAAGCTGCTCACCCGGGAGCGGATGGATCGCATGATCGATGCCAAGGACCACATTGAAGCGGCTAAGGTGCTCACGGAATGCCGATATGGCGAGCTTAACGAGGTCACCAGCGATACGCTGGAGGCTCTTTTATCCCAGGCGCAAAGCGATGTGTTCCGCGATCTGGGTGCCTCAGTGCCCAACCCAAACCTCATTGATGTGTTTCGCATTAAATACGATTACCATAACGCCAAGGTTCTGATCAAATCGGAAGCCACAGGCGCCCAACCCGACCATCTACTGATGGGAGGAGGTCGGTATGAGCCTGAGGAGCTGGCCGATGCCTACCGTCGGTCAGATATGCGCAATTATAGTGAGACGTTCCAACAAGCATTGACGCACGCCAAAGAATCCCTGGCCTCCACAGCCGATCCCCAGCTGTGTGACTTTATCCTGGATCGGGCTTGCTACGCTGAACTGTCCGGCGCAGCCCAAGCAACGGGCAGTCCCTTTGTCAAGGGCTATGCCGCCCTGCTCATCGATACGGTGAATCTGCGCTCGGCTGTGCGGGCTTCCCGCCTGGATAAGAACTACGATTTTTTAATGCAAGTGCTGCTGCCCGGCGGCAGCGTGGACGTTCAAATTATTGCCCAAGCCAAAGGCTCAGAGTTGGATCAGGTATTTTCCTCCGGTGCCCTTGCTACTGCGGCTACCCTAGGTGCGGCGGTTTCTGCCCCCCATTCCGGTTCCCTCACCGCCTTTGAACGGGCCTGTGACGATGCGCTTACTCACTATATATCTACCGCTAAGCGAATCCCCTTTGGAGCGCAGCCTATCGTTGGCTACCTATACGCCCGGGAGGCCGAGCTTACCGCCATCCGTACTATTATGAACGGCCGTTTAGCCGGCCTGGACGGAGATACCATTCGGGAAAGGCTGCGTGAGGCTTATGTATAATTTTACTAAAAGGCTGCTTCGGCAGGAACCAGCCAAGACCCTTGCCAGCTGGTGCATTTGGAGGTGTTCCAAATGTATAAAATAGCAGTCATAGGCGACAAGGCCAGTGTCATGGGCTTCAAAGCTCTGGGCCTGGAAGTCTTCCCTGCTGAGGCTCTGGAGCAGGCCAAGGCCACGCTCCATCGTCTGGCCAAGGAGGATTATGCCGTGATTTATCTTACCGAACGTTACGGCTCTGGTATGAGCGCCGAGCTGGCTTACTATAAGGACGAGCTTAAGCCCGCAATTATTTTAATTCCTGGCCGTGAGGGCTCTTTGGGTATCGGTCAGGACAACCTTCAACGCTCCATTGAACGGGCGGTTGGAGCCGATATCTTCTAAATAGAACTTCCTCTCTCCCAAAGATGAGTTCCAACCAGCCGCCAGTAGCGGCATGATATCTTCTTTCCTGCGCAGGCATATGTCCTGCTTCGGACATTCTTTAAATTTGATTTGCGCGTTGCGCGAATAACTGAAAGAAGGTCGTTAATTTGAGCAACGGAAAAGTCGTCAAGGTCTCTGGACCGCTGGTGGTGGCCACAGGGCTGGCAGATGCTAATATGTCTGACGTTGTCCGTGTAGGCCCCCAGCGCCTGATCGGCGAGATCTTGACCATGAACGGCGACTCCGCCGCCATCCAGGTCTATGAGGAAACCTCTGGCCTTGGCCCCGGCGCCGAGGTGGTTACCACCGGCTATCCCATGAGCGTGGAGCTTGGCCCCGGCATGATCGAGAATATTTACGACGGCATCCAGCGTCCCCTGGAAAAAATTGTAGAGAAAGTGGGCGCTAATATTACCCGCGGCGTGGAAGTTCCCTCCCTGGATCGTGAGAAAAAGTGGGCGTTTACCCCCACGGTTCGGGTCGGAGATAAGGTAGCCGGTGGCGATGTGCTGGGCACTGTGCCTGAGACACCTATGGTACTTCATAAGATCATGGTCCCCCCCGGACTGAGCGGCTCTATTACCCAGATCAAACCAGCCGGCTCCTACACGGTGGAGGAGGTAGTAGCCGTCCTGAAGAAGGAGGACGGCACTAAGGTAGAGCTGTCCATGATTCAACGCTGGCCTGTACGTAATGGTCGGCCCTACAAGCATAAGTATCCCCCTGTCACCCCCCTGTCCTCGGGCCAGCGCATCGTTGACACCTTCTTTCCCGTGGCCAAGGGAGGAACCGCTGCCATCCCCGGTCCCTTTGGCTCGGGCAAGACAGTGATGCAACACGCTCTTGCAAAATGGTCGGATGTAGACATTGTGGTTTATATCGGCTGCGGTGAACGGGGTAACGAAATGACCGATGTCTTGCGTGAATTTCCCGAGCTGGTGGACCCTCGCACTGGGGAGACTCTAATGAAGCGCACCGTACTCATTGCCAATACCTCCGACATGCCCGTGGCCGCTCGGGAAGCCTCTATCTATACTGGTATCACCATCGCTGAATATTTTCGCGACATGGGCTATGATGTAGCCGTTATTGCTGACTCCACTTCCCGCTGGGCTGAGGCCCTGCGCGAAATGTCCGGTCGTCTAGAGGAGATGCCCGGCGAGGAAGGTTACCCCGCCTACCTGGCTTCCCGTTTAGCCCAGTTTTATGAACGCGCCGGCTCCGTAGAATGTCTTACCTCCCAGGGTGAGCGCCGTGGTTCCCTTACCGCTGTGGGCGCCGTTTCCCCACCAGGAGGTGACTTGGCTGAGCCTGTCTCCCAGGGCACCATGCGCATTGTCAAGGTCTTCTGGGCCTTGGATGCCCAACTGGCCTACAAGCGCCACTTCCCAGCTATCAACTGGCTTAACTCCCACTCCCTATACCTGGACTCCCTCAAACCCTGGTTTGACGAAAACCTGGGCAAGGACTTTATGTCCAACCGTGACAAAGCCATGTCCATCCTCCAACAGGAGGCCAGCCTGAATGAAATTGTCCAGTTGGTTGGTAAAGACTCACTTTCCCCCAATGACCAGCTTACTTTGGAAACTGCCAAAATGATCCGTGAGGACTTCCTCCAGCAAAACTCTTTTGTCGACGTGGATTCCTTCTCCAGCTATGACCGCCAGGCTATGCTGCTGGGCATGATCCTGGACTATGACAAACTTTGTCAGGAAGCCATTGCTAAGGGTGCCGTTGCATCCCGCCTGTTTGAAATTGGCGCGCGTGAGCGCATCGGCCGCGCCAAAAGTGTCCCTGCCGATCAATTCAAGACCGTCTATGCTGAGATTGCAAGCCAGATGGGCAAAGAGATTGAGGATGTAATTGCTCAGGGAGGTGAGTTCTGATATGGTACGTGAATATAAAACGATTCAGGAAATTGCCAGCCCCCTGATGATGGTACGCATGGTGCAGGATGTCACTTATGATGAGCTTGTGGAAGTGGAACTGCCTGATGGCGGTATCCGCCGCGGCAAGGTGCTGGAGGTGAACGGCGATACTGCCGTGGTTCAGCTTTTTGAGTCCGCTCAGGGCATCAATTTGGCCCAGTCCAAGGTTCGCTTTTTGGGCCATCCCCTCCAGTTGGGCGTATCAGGTGACATGCTGGGCCGGGTCTTCAACGGCATGGGACAGCCCATCGACGGCGGCCCCGCCATCCTGGCTGAGGAGTACCGTGATATCAACGGCCTTCCCATGAATCCCGCCGCCCGGGATTATCCTAACGAGTTTATCCAGACCGGCGTATCCACCATTGACGGACTAAACACCCTGGTGCGCGGTCAGAAGCTTCCAATTTTCTCCGGCTCTGGCCTACCTCATGCCAACCTGGCCGCTCAAATTGCCCGCCAGGCAAAGGTATTGGGAGACGACAGTTCCAACTTTGCGGTGGTCTTTGCCGCCATCGGCATTACCTTTGAAGAGTCTGAGTTCTTTGTTCAGGAGTTTCGCCGCACCGGTGCAATTGACCGTACTGTCCTTTTCTCCAACTTGGCCAATGACCCCGCCGTTGAGCGCATCTCCACCCCCCGTATGGCTCTGACTGCGGCTGAATACCTGGCTTTTGAGAAGGATATGCATGTGCTGGTCATCATGACCGACATTACCAACTATGCCGAGGCCCTACGTGAGGTCTCCGCCGCCAAAAAAGAGGTCCCCGGTCGGCGCGGCTTCCCCGGCTACCTCTATACCGACTTGGCTACCATGTACGAGCGTGCTGGACGCCAGCTGGGTAAAAAGGGCTCTATTACCATGATTCCTATCCTGACCATGCCTGAAGATGACAAAACCCATCCCATTCCCGATCTAACCGGCTATATCACAGAGGGTCAAATTATCCTCTCTCGTCAACTCTTCCGCAAGGGTATCAATCCCCCTGTAGACGTGCTGCCCTCTCTGTCCCGTCTGAAGGACAAGGGTATTGGCGAGGGTAAAACCCGAGAAGATCATGCCAACACAATGAACCAGCTCTTTGCGGCCTACTCCACCGGGAAAGATAACAAAGAGTTGGCCTCTATCCTGGGCGAGGCCGCCCTTACCCCCACTGATCTGCTCTATGCCAAGTTTGCTGACGAATTTGAGCAAAAGTACGTCAGCCAGGGTTATGATAACAACCGCTCCATTGAGGAAACCCTAACCCTAGGTTGGGAACTGCTATCTATCCTGCCAACCGCCGAACTAAAGCGTATTAAGCAGGAATATATTGATAAATATTTGCCTAAGAAAGACTAAAGGAGGGGGGTTACATGGCAAATACCGTTGTCAACCCCACCAGGATGGAGCTTACCCGCCTTAAGGGTAAGCTAAAAACCGCCCGTCGGGGTCATAAGCTGCTTAAGGACAAACGGGACGAGTTAATGAAGCAGTTTCTGGATGTGGTGCGTGAGGTTCGCTCCCTCCGGTCAGAGGTGGAGCAGGAACTAATGCGGGTGCATAACTCCTTTACAGTGGCTGCAGCTCTTATGAGTGATCAGGCCCTGGAACAGGCCCTGATGTATCCCAAACAATCAGTAGAGCTGGATATGACCTTCAAAAATGTTATGTCTGTGAATGTACCGCTTTACCATTACAAAACCCGCACCGATTCTGAGAGTGATATTTTTCCCTACGGCTTTGCCGCCACTTCCGGTGAGCTGGATGATGCTGTGGAAGCTCTGGGGCAGGTGTTCCAGCGCATGCTTAAGCTGGCCCAGATTGAAAAAACCGCTCAGATGCTGGCCGAGGAGATTGAAAAAACCCGCCGGCGGGTCAATGCTCTAGAATATGTCATGATCCCAAACACCGAAGAAAATATCCGCTATATCTCCATGAAGATGGAGGAAAATGACCGCTCCACCACAACCCGGTTAATGAAAGTGAAGGATATGCTTCTTCAACAGACCTTGGAGGCGCAACATGCCAGAGATCAGGAGGCCCAAAATGCCTTCAATACCCTAGAGAGCGGCATAGTTTAACCAAGGTTTGATTTGCTCTATTGCAAATAACAAGAGGGCCACCCGATAAAAGGGTGGCCCTCTTGTTTACTGCTCATCCAGTTTTGCAGCCACCGCGGCCAAATCGCCTGGAACATGGTCTTCAATCATCCCTCCGTCCACGGCATCAGCCAAACTTGGATCAATAGGCAGCCTTGCCAGCAGAGGAATGCCCAGCTGGCCGCTGAGTGTATCCAATACCCCCTCGTTACCGAAAATGAAGTGACGCTCACCACAGTTGCTGCATTGAAAGTAACTATAATTCTCAATCAGGCCCAGTACAGGAATGTGCATCATGTTAGCCATATTCACCGCTTTGGTAACAATCATAGATACCAAATCTTGAGGGGATGTAACCACAATTACCCCGTCCACAGGAAGAGATTGGAACACGGTAAGAGGTACATCACCGGTACCGGGTGGCATATCTACAAAGAGATAATCCAGATCACCCCATACCACGTCAGTCCAGAACTGGGTGACAGTACCTGCAATCACTGGGCCACGCCACACCACTGGGTCAGTCTCATTCTGGGTGAGCAGGTTAAGGGACATAACCTCCACACCTGTCTTAGACACAGCAGGGTAAATACCAACCTCGCTGCCCTCTGCCCGCTGATGAATATTGAAGGCCGTTGGCACCGAGGGCCCTGTAATATCCGCATCCAAAATACCTACTTTTTTCCCACGAGCTGCCATAGCAGCAGCAAGGGAGCAGGTAACCAGGCTTTTGCCCACACCTCCTTTACCACTCATGATGGCAATCACCTTTTTTACGCTGGACAGCTGATTGCATGGCTTACGCAGATCCTGAGGCTCAGTGCGATGGGAGCAACTCTCGCCACAGGAAGAACAGTTATGGGTACAGTCAGACATATTCGTATGCCTCCTTTTTTCAATTCCGTCAAACGGAAAAATTTCTCCTCTTAGGAAGTCGAGCGGAGAAGCCCCTCCAACACTAATGATAGCAATAGCTTCCCCCACCAATGAACTCCCGTAGCAGGGAGTCTACCGGGACAAGATTGGGTTCAATGGGCTCAAAATATTCAAAGGCAGCAATAAGTTCCAGCAACTCATGACGGCGCTGGTTCTCTTTGGGAATAGCCTCAAGCATAGGGCGTGCAAAGTTTTTCATCACCGAGACCTCATAGGGAAGCGAGGACTCGACCATAATATGGGCCTTCTCTCTGAACGGTGAAATATACAACTTTTCCCCCCGGCGCACATTGCCCCACATATCTAAGGTCGCCTCTACGCCCGTACCCCGAAAGGCAAAATCCCGCACTATTCTTCTGGTCAGGCGCATCCAGGTATCCTTAAAACGGAGAACTTCCCCGTCCAACACGTTGCTGCGGGCAGAGATATAAAGCCGAGCAGCCTCAGGATGGCGACCTGCGATGGAGTCAGACAGGGCGTGGATCCCCTCAAAAATAGCCACCTCATCCTTACTCAGTCGCAGAGGAATCCCACAGCTGTCATTGCGCATCTGACGAGCAAATTCAAACTTAGGAACCATGATCTCCTCTCCCTTAGACAGGGCCGTAAAATGTTCATCCAGCAGCTCCATATCCAGCAGGAAAGGTGATTCAAAATCAATAGCACCATCTTCAGTACGAGGGGCTTTACTATGGTCCAGGGTCTTAAAATAGTTATCCATGGACACCGTGTGCGAGCGTACTCCCCGGCGTATTAGTTCCTCTTGAATCTTTAAGGCGGTGGTAGTCTTCCCAGAACCTGATGGCCCGGACAGCAGCACAATGGGGCTGCACTTTATGTTGCCCATGATAAATCCCACAGCATGCTCCACCCGCTGGGCATACTCCCCATCACACCATTGCATAAACTCTAGGGCATCGGCACGTACACGGCTGTTAATTTCAAACAACTGGTAAGCCATATGTTCCCTCCTATCAATCAGCAAGGATGCTGCGGAAATATTCCCCCACCTTCTTTTTGTCTGCCAGTACGGCTTCAAAGGCAGAGAGATAGTCCTTAGGATACTTGGGGTTATTCAGACGCTTAAGATATCCATCCCCCTGAGTAAGTTTGGTTACTCCCCCCGCACCCAAAGAGAATACCGGATGGAGCTCTTCCATCATACAGATATTATATAAATTTTCCGTTCCCGGCAGGCTCCAGCCCACGTTTTCCAAAGCTCCAGACATGTACTTCTGCCGATAGAGATAGTAGGGGACATAGCCATTGGCATGCAATTGCTTCCAGGCATAGTCCAGCATGGCAACCACCTGATCTGCGCCCAGGAGGGATGCACGATCTTGGAACAAAGCAGCGCTTTTTTTCAGTGCCAAAGTATGAACGGTAATATTCTCTGGCCCCATGGAAATTATCTGGTCTAAGGAAGAGCAAAATCCCTCCAGACTGTCCTGAGGCAGACCGGCAATGAGATCCATGTTGGTCACCGAAATGCCGGACTCCTTTACCGCCTCCCACGCCGCCCGAATCTGCCCGGCAGTATGGGAGCGCCCCACGGCCTCCAGCACCCGGTCATCCATTGTCTGGGGATTGACCGATACCCGGTTCCCTCCCCATTTCCGAATTACTGCCAACTTTTCCCGGGTAATGGTATCCGGCCGTCCCGCTTCCACCGTATATTCTACGCAATGGGATAGATCCATAGACGTGGCGATTTCTGCCATAAGTCGATCCAGTTGAGACGAGGAAAGAGTGGTGGGGGTTCCGCCCCCCATATAGATGGTCTTAACCTTCCTGCCAGTCTCTCTCAGCACAGCCCCAGCGACCCTAATCTCCTGGCATAAAGCATCCAAATAGGGAGCAACCAGCTTAGCCGCACCCTTTACATCCGCCGCAATGAAAGAACAGTAGGAACAACGGGTGGGGCAGAATGGGATGGAAATATATAAGGAAATTTCATCAGGTGCCAGGGAGGCCCGAGCCTGCAAAGTAGCCTGAGCACAATCCAAGGCTAACCGGGCCCTTCGGGGTGAGACACGGTAATAGTTTATCAGGCGCTCGATTGCTTCCTCCCGCGTCATACCATTGAGCATATCCCGGGTCGGAAGCTTCACAGGTCGCACCCCGGACAAAGCCCCCCAAGGGAGTTCATAGCCCAAGCAAGCCGTCCCCGCATCGTAAAAAGACAGGCGAACGGTATGCTGTAGGGTACGTCGCCTCTCCATCTCGTCCCCCGCCAAAGCAGCCGTACGCATCCCAGTCCAGGTTTCCCCATTTTTTCGGAGTACCGTGTGTACCATCAACTGTTCTTCTTCATAAGCAACAGTTACAATGGCGGTATTCTCAATCAATTCCGGCGGTCCAGGGGAATACTCCGGCCGCTGATCAGGGAAAAGCATCATCATTGTCTGCTCCACAGCAAACAGACAATCATGATTGACGTAGTACAGCCTCATCTTTGCGCCAGGGCCTCCATAAGACAATAGTTGGTTTTTCGCTCATAATCCAGGGTAGAAGTTCCCTCATGACCAGGGCATACCTGATAGTCTCCATCCAGCTTAGCCAACCGGGCCAAAGAGGACATCATCTCCGGGTAACTGCCGCCAGGAAAATCAGTGCGTCCCATAGACCCCCGGAAAAGGGTGTCTCCTGTAAATAGGGTACCACTAGCCAGGAGGGTAACCGAGCCCCGAGTGTGACCTGGCGTGTGTAAGACGGTGACGGTAATACTGCCTACCGCCACCTGATCTCCCTCCCCATAGGGGATGAGATTGCCAAAAGACCATACCGTTGGCACCCGCATTCCAAACATAAATTCAGTATCTTCGTGGTTTTCCATATCCCAAAGATGACAGTAGACAGGAAGTTGCGGCCAGGCCGTCCGCAGACCGGGAATGCCCCGGATATGGTCAAAGTGACTGTGGGTAAGCAAAACAGCAACAGGAGTCCAACCTTCCTTCCTGATAACCTGGACTACCCGTTCCCCATTATCCCCAGGGTCAATAACCGCACACACCTTAGCTTCCTCATCGGCCAGGATATAGCAATTTGTCCCGAGCTGCCCTAAAGGCATAGATTTAATTGTCATGGTGTTTCACACCTTTCTTGTTTTTCGTGGACATAGACTTTATTATTCAGCGCATTTCAAACTGGTATTTCTCCTTCTTTAGCAACAGAGTCCACTGAAGTGATATTCTCCGGCTCTATTACCCTTGGGGTAGTCCCCTGACTATCCCTATCATTTTCTGGGATGAGAACGTGATCGTTATCCTCCCCCATCCTTCCAGATACAGCATACCCCTGCTCCAAATAACGCATGAGGATAGCCGCTAACTGAACTCTACTGGTTCCACCTTGGGGCATGAGATTAATACCGTCACCAGAGAGGATTCTCTTTTCCACCGCCCAAGCCACAGCGTTTGCGGCATAGCCACTCACCTGGTTGTAATCCAGATACCAGGACAAGACAGTCACGTCAGCTTCCGGAGATCCGGCATAGCGATAAAGCATCACCGCCAAATCCTGCCGGGTAACAACTTCAAATGGACGAAACTTGCCCTCTGATCCAGTAATTATTCCCTGCTCTGCCCCCCAGTCAATAGCATCGGAGTACCACTGATTTAACGCCACATCGGAAAAGGTGCCCGTGATATTGCCCAGTGGCTTGCCAGACATGCGCCAGATCAGAGTGGCTACCATAGACCGGTCGGCATAGGTATTGGGAGAAAAAATGTCAGCACTAATTCCATTCATCACTCCATGTCTGGTAACATAGTTTACCGCCTCCATCCCCCAGGGCTGGAGGCCTGCGGTATCGCTGTAACCAGATGCGGCCATTGCCCCGACCGCCAGCCCCATAGTCAGGATACCGGCGGCAATCAGGGTGGTTAATTTATGCTTCATGGCGGAAAACCCTCCTATAAACCTTTAGTCCTTATACCGGGTGGAGTTTAAAAAGTTACACATTATTATACATAATATTTCAATAAATGCAAATACCGAAAAATGTGGACAAAAAATTGTTTTCATCCTAAGATTTTATACACTTAAAGTATGTCATAAAGAATATAAATTCCCTGGACTCATAAGATTTTTACATATATGGATTTTTTCTGCCCAAATAGTCCCAACAATCCTTTTCGGCGTTGCGTCCGAAGGAAAGAAAAATAGAGATATTATTCCCTTCCATCTTTACCATATCCCCTTCTTCTAGGCCCATATACTTAGGTTTAAAAAAACAGTACAATCAACGTTTCCCATATCTAAATCCAAAAATCCAGAAGAAAGCTTTACTCTACCCTACGGGCCATGTATCTCCTCAGAAACTCCGTTCTGGGTATGGTCTTAAGAAGGAATGTCCCAAACACATAGCAAGCAATCCCCTCACCAACTACAAACGTCACTAAATTAAAAACACAGGAAATCCAGAATGCAGGGCCTAGTCCTCCAACCTGGATCCAAGCCCACATGGGTGGGAGAATCAGGCAATTTACAAGAACAGGAGGTAGTCCGGCCAAATACCAGCGGGGAACCCTCATAGTCAGACAGGCTGCCACAGTTGTCGCCAGGGTTCCCAAGAAAACATCCATAACCCCATAGGGTGAGAGCAGATTGGTAATCAGGCAGCCTACCGCCAAACCAGGGGCCGCTGCTGGAAACAAAAAAGGAAGAACAGTCAGGGCCTCTGCCAAACGGATTTGCACCGGCCCGAAAGTTAAAGAAAAAATACCACCAAAGTAGCTAAGTACAAAGTAGACCGCTGCCACCATGGCAGCCAAAGCAATATCCCGGATCGAAAATCTGTACATAATAAAAATTCCTCCATTCTTTGAGATGGAATTTAGATTAGCCGGAATCGCGAGGTACGCAAGCCAAGCTTCCAAGGCATCTCCAGTTTATCATCCCGTTTTACACACAGTGCACCAAATACCTCCAAGACCGTTGGATCGGATGTGGAAATTTTGTCAGAGCATTTTATTCTCAACAGAGAAAAAACTGAATAAATCCTTAAAAGGAAAAAGCGGACAGGAATTCACACCCCTGTCCGCACATACAATCACAACTGTGTCAAGTAATTTTATAGTCCTTGCCAAACTGCAAATCCTCAAACCTGGATGAGAATGGGGCAACCTCTGCCGAAACAGACTGATCCTGCTCATCGTCGGTGATATCCTCCTGGTCAGACAAAGCATCCCCCAGCTTGGTAAGCTGAATCACCGCTCCTCGAATCTCTGCAGCTGCATCTTCCACGCGCATCTCATGCACAGAGGATTTTGAAGGAATCAGTTTGCTCAGCCCGGCCAGCAGATCCTTCTGGGAATCATAAAGACGAGAAACCTCTGCCACATAAGAAGCCGTAGCCTCTTGAGCTACCTGAAGGCGATATTCCTCAGCGGCAACCTCTGTCTTAAGCTCCTCAATGCGAGAACGAGCCGCACTCTCCGCATCCTTTAAAAGGGCAGCCTTTTTGTTCTCGGCATCAGCTACCATACTATCCGCCATCTTCTGCGCTGCCAGCAAGGTCTTACGCATGGCATCATCTGTGGCACGATATTCCTCTACCGTATCGGTAAGCACTTTGAGCTTATTTTTCAGGATGGCATTGTCATTGTATAGAGCAGTATAATCCTTAGTAACCAAATCCAAAAACTCATCCACCACGGCCATATTATAGCCTCCAAGAGCAGCTTTAGAAAAGGTGTGACTCGCCACTTCCTGCGGTGTCATCATAATAATCATTCCCCCGTTTACAAAACTACTTCCAAGTAATTTGCTCCCAATGCTTTGCTCCGGTTCAGGTGTTCCTCCATTCCAAACCACACCCAATTACTCATGTGGGACACCACAAGCCTGACTTATCCCTATAAAAGTAAGGCTTGTTACAGCTATTGCACTACCAGAGCCACCTTTTCGTCCAAAAAAGGCCCCAAACCCTTAGAAATAAAGTCCGTTGTTCTCCAGCTCATCAATTAGATCCCCCAATATCTCTACATTATAGGGGGTAATAATATATGTGGACAGCGCCACCTTCTTAATCGTGCCCTCATTGGCGTAGGCTACACCGGAAAGAAAGTCAATAAGGCGGCGGGCAATGTTCTTATCAGTCTTTTCCAAATTGAGTACCACAGTACGCTTATCCCGGAGATGGTCTGCAATCTCCGAGGCATTTTCAAAGCGGTCTGGGGTTACCAATACCACCTGAAGCTGGGTGGTGGTGTGAATGTTGACCACCTTATTGCGCCGCTCCAACTCATTCGTACGTGCATTACCGTTACGGGAGACGGTAGTTTCAAAGTCTTCCTCAAATTCATCTTCTGCCTCATCCTCATAAGGACGAGCCAGGCGCTTCAGTTCATCAAAAAAACTCATGGATATGGGAACCCCTTTCACAAATTTACATGAGTACATCGGCTCATAACAACTCAAACATCTCTTCCCCCAAACAAAGCCGTACCAACCCGAATCAAGGTAGCACCAGCGGCAATGGCGTCCTGGTAATCACCGCTCATTCCCATGGAGAGAGAATCAATATCTTCTTTATTATCCCCTAGAATAGTTCTTATGTCAACAAAAAGTTGCCGCATTTTCTTAAAATAACTCAGATTCCCCCCTGGTTGCTTTGCCACAGGAGGGATCGCCATTAATCCCCGAAGGCGCACATGATCCAAAGTAACTGACCGTCGTGCGGCCTCAATGACCTCTTCAGGGAGATATCCGCTTTTGGAGTCTTCCCGGCCCACATTGATCTCCAGTAAGATATCCTGAACGATTCCCACTTTGGCTGCCTGAGCCTCAATGGCATAGATCAGCTTGTCCGAAGATACGGATTGAATCAGCTCCACCTTACCTACAATATATTTTACTTTATTGGTTTGAAGATGCCCAATGAAGTGGAGCGCCGCACCCTGATAGGCATTTGCATCCATGTGGGACATAAGCTCCTGTACACGGTTCTCCCCACATACCGTGATCCCCGCAGCAATTGCTTCCCGGATGGTCTGATCACTCTGTGTTTTAGTAGCAGCCACCAAGGTAATCTCATCAGCCCCCCGTCCCACTGAAGCAGCAGCAGCAGCAATATTTTCCTTTATCTGGGCAATATTTTCCGTCAAAGACATTGGCTTTTCACCTCTATTTAAGGTGATTCCCACCCCGGCCATATACATGGTTTCATGGGGGAAAAAGACCTTCGCAAATCTCTATGCTCAGAAAAAAATTTCTTTAAAACTATCTTATAATCTTTCCATCATACAGTCCCGCCGAAGAAATAATAATCTCATCCCCGGGCTGAAGGGCTCTGGCAGCAATCTCCTCCGGTTCCATCCCATTTGTATCTAATGGGATGGCAGGCTCCACCAGATAAAAGTCCTCCCCCTGCCATATTACGTTCACCGGTTTGAACTCCGCCCGGGCCCCCACAGCCACATATACGCCAGTAACGGAAATCTGCTCAGTCTCACCAGTTTCCTCATTCTCTACCGTCTGGGGCAGAGCGCGTAGGGCCTGACTGGGTACCCGTAGACCGCTGAAACAAGATGTAATCACATCCACCGTCTGGTGACGCAGAAGGGTTGTCTGTGCCAGATACTCCCGACAGGAAAATATGAGCGCTACCTGGCCCCCCTCTTCTTCACTGATTCTCTCTAAGGTCATTTCCACCTGGCCAGACCAATCCCGAGAAAAGGAAACCGTGTAGGTGTCACCCTCCCAAAGTTCCTCAGCTTCCACCGCTTCCACCACGGCAGCAAAATACCAGGTGGATGAAGTGATAAGCTTTCCAACGGCAGTACTTCCCATCATCGGCTTCTGCTGCTGAAGTGCCAAAAGCCGGGATGGGGTAAGCGCGTCTAGCAAGGCGGGGGAAAGCAGATCTTCATAGCCGTCCACCAGTCCGGAAAAGGTTCCTGCCACAGGCGCGTACAACGTGGTAGAAACCGCTCCCAAAGCAGTACGCAATCGGGCCAACTGTCCTTTCTTTTCCTGAATTAGCGCAAATAGGTTATCAGTAGCCTGACCTCCACTGTAAGTAAAATCACGCTTGAATACCAGAGTTCGTAGGTTAAGGGCCTTCTCCTCCAAGCCGGACAGATCCCCCTTAGCGATGCCTGCACGCAGGCCGGAAATAGCGGAAAGTACATCTGCGTCCAGCTTGGCGGTATCCTCGGAAACCCCAGAGGCGCTGAAAACATAGCCCAGCTGCTCAATCTCCGCCTCCAGAGTCCTGATTTGCTGCTTGGTCTCCAAACCGGAACTAGAGGCGTACAGGGTCACCGTCATGTCTCCCCGAGCCACTTTCTCCCCTTCGGCCGGGAGAAGATCGACCATCCGGTCCACCGCCTCCTCACTTGAGAGAACAATCTCCTCCCGTACCAGCATCCCCGTGGCCTCAATGCCTAAGTTAACCGCATCGGAATAGACTAACACGGTAGTTATGCCGCCCTGATAACTCCGGATCAGATAAATGCCAAAGTATAGCAGCACACCCGCCAGCAGCACTGACATAACGATTTTTATCATAAGGGGGGATTGTTTCATGGGACTCGGCCTTTCTTTTTCTCTTTGGTCGAGCAGCCTTCGCCGGTGTCGGAAACTCACTCCCCATCTTGTAAGGCAATGGGATGCTCCGGCACAATGGTAGAGACCGCATGCTTATAAATCATCTGCTGTTTTCCGTCTGTCTGGAGGAGGATGACAAAACTGTCAAACCCGGTGAGCACACCTCTCATTTGAAAACCGTTTACAAGGAACACCACCAATGGGATGCGACCCTTCCGGGCCTGAGTAAGAAAACTATCCTGAAAATTGACGCTTTGCTTCATAAGTAAACGCACCTTTCTTTCTATGGTCCGCTGTACTGGCGACCAAAAGCCTCACATAGGCTTGGACGCGTACATGGTGCATTTATCCTACTCCATGTTCCCAAATAAAATTTGTCAAATATTGTATGGACTTAGGAAAATCAGGCTCCTTCTCCCACAAGTGCCATTTAATCTCTCCGTTGCGCCGAAACCAGGTAAGCTGCCGCTTGGCATATTGCCTGGAGCGCAGCTTAATTTCTTGTGCCACTTCGACCATTGGTCGTCCCTCTTTCAAGGCTGTTGCCATCTCTTTATAGCCGATGGCCTGCATAGCGGTACAGTGGGAAGATATGCCATTATCCAGCAGGGTCTGTACCTCATCCCTCAATCCCTGTTCCATCATCTTATCCACCCGCTGGTCAATGCGCTCCCACAGATGGGGGCGCTGGGCAAAGTTTAAACCAATCATCAAGGGGGAGTAGCGGTGGGGGATGGATCTTGTCTCACGGTTGTGCTGAGAAATTGTCTTACCCGTAGACAGCCACACCTCCAAGGCGCGAATTGTTCGCTTTTCATCATTGGGATGAATGCGTGCCGCCGCCTCAGGATCAGCCTGCTCCAGCTGAGCTCTCAGAGCAGGCAAACCATCAGTCTCCATCCGACTGTAAAGCTCTTCCCGCAGAGCAGGCTGGGGAGTAGCAAACTCCCGTCCGGTAATCAGGGCATCAATATACAGTCCAGTCCCCCCGGTCACAACGGGCACCTTTCCCCGGACAAGGATATCATCAACCACTGGGACAGCCTGCTGGACATACCGGGCCACAGAATAGCTCTCCCAAGGCTGAGCCACGTCCAGCATATGGTGGACGATCCCTCTCATTTCCTCCCGGGTTGGCTTTGCTGTACCAATGTCCATGCCCTGGTAAACCTGCATGGAGTCGGCTGAAACTACCTCTCCCCCTAATCGCAGGGCCAACTCTACGGCCAGGGCAGTCTTGCCGGAAGCGGTAGGTCCACAGACCACTAAAATCTTGGCGCCATTGAGGTTCAGGAATCCCCTCCTCCTTCCATCGGCCCCCGAAGGGTAATTTATATTTATATTAATTATACCTCCTTCCTCTAAGGATTGCAAGGATCAGAGATTAAGAAGAAATACTCCTTTTCTTTTTTAATTGCAATCGGCATTTTAACTAGTTTGCTTTGTTTTTAAGATAAAGGGGCACCTCCTTGTATTTTTTAGAAAAAGATGATAAAATAAAAATTTAGAATATTCTTAGTCTAGATTTACCAAAACGGAGGAACCTGATTTGAAACGAACTACCCCCCTAGTCCCTCAGGAGGACATTTCCCGTCAAAAGGAAATCTGCTCCCTTTTGAGGGCGCATAACGACAGTCTGCCTCTTCGTCCTTTGGCCTGGGTTGATACTTATGGCTGCCAGCAAAACGAGGCTGATTCAGAGCTGCTGCGTGGCATGCTGGCCGATATGGGCTACGATTTTACCGGCGATGAAAAAGACGCCGATGTTATTGTTATCAATACCTGCGCTATCCGGGAGCATGCAGAGCAGCGTGTTTTTGGCAACATCGGCGCTCTGGTCCATGGCAAACGGAAAAATCCGGGCCAGATTATCTGCATCTGCGGCTGCATGGCCCAGGAGCCTCATGTTGCGGAAAAAATTAAGCAATCTTACCGTCATGTAGATCTGCTTTTCGGCCCCCATGCGCTATGGCGCTTTCCCGAGTTTTTATACCGCATCCATACCAGGCGGGGGCGTATTTTTGAAAACACCGATTCTGACGGAGCCATTGCCGAAGGCCTGCCCGTACGCCGGTCAGGGACGATAAAAGCCTGGGTTTCCATTATGTATGGCTGCAACAACTTCTGCTCGTACTGTATCGTACCCCACGTCCGGGGACGGGAACGCAGCCGGGAGAGCAGCCTGATTCTGCAAGAAATCCGCGGCTTGGTAGAGGCCGGGTATAAGGACATTACACTTTTGGGACAAAACGTGAACTCCTATGGAAAAGATCTTGGGGATGAAGTAGATTTTCCCTCCCTACTGGAAAAAGCCAACGCCATTCCCGGCGATTTTCTTCTTCGTTTTATGACATCCCATCCCAAGGATGCCACAGAACGGCTCTTTGACATAATACGCGACTGCGAAAAGGTCGCCCCACACGTTCATCTTCCCTTTCAGTCAGGCAACAATCGCATTCTGAAGGCCATGAATCGGTCCTACACCCGGGAAATATATCTGGATAAGATCAAAGCCCTGCGTGCACGCGTACCCAATGTGGTTCTTACCTCTGATGTGATTGTTGGTTTTCCCGGGGAAACTACGGCGGAATTTGAAGACACCCTCTCCCTGGTAGAGGAAGTGCGCTTTGACGCGCTGTTTACCTTTATCTATTCCTCCCGGAAGGGTACCCCTGCGGCCACCCTGGTCGACCCCATCCCCAAAGAGGAGAAATCTGCAAACTTTAATCGCCTGGTGGCCGTTCAGGATGCTATCTCAAAGGAAAAGCACATGGCCTATGTGGGCTCTGTCCAGCGCTGCCTGGTAGACTGTGAGAGCGACGATTCCCGTAATAATCTTAACGCTCGCACCGCCGGCGGACGGCTGGTTCACCTCACCGGGGATCCCAATCTGGTAGGACAGTTTGTGGATGTGGAAATTACCGGTGCGTCCACCTGGGCCCTCTTTGGGGAATTGGTTTGCCCTTAAAAAGCAAAGGAGGCAAGCTCATGGCCGAACTGACTCCTATGATGCAGCAATATTTTAAACTAAAAGACTCCCACGCCGACTGTTTGTTATTTTTCCGCCTGGGTGATTTTTATGAAATGTTTTTTGAAGATGCCAAAATTGCTGCGGAAGAGCTAAACCTTACCCTTACCACCCGGGATCGAAACAAGCCGCCGGAGGAGCGGGTACCCATGTGCGGAGTTCCATACCACTCGGTGGACAGCTATCTTGCCCGGCTGATGAAGCGGGGCTATAAAGTGGCCATCTGCGAACAGTTGACTGACCCTGCCGCCACCAAGGGACTGGTGGAGCGGGACATTACCCGCATCGTCACCCCCGGTACCGTGACGGAAAGCTGCATGCTGGAAGACAGCAAGCACAATTATTTCGGCTGCCTGTTTGAAGATAACGGCCGGTTCGGCCTTTCTTTCTGCGACATTTCCACCGGTGATTTCTTTGTCACCGTATGTTCTCACGCTTCCGCCGCAGCCTCGGAGCTGGGTCGGTTCGCTCCCAGTGAGGTAATTC
>JAZQMD010000182.1:0-1543 GCA_045543215.1 Oscillospiraceae bacterium | reverse complement strand
TATCCGTGACAATCTGGATCTGTGGCGTGTAGCCGATGACCTGTTCAATCTGGGTGGCCAGCAGGTCGGAATATTTATCCAGAATAATGTTGCGTTTCATCTCGTTTTCCACGGCAAACACGGCCTTGTCCGGGTCCAGATAATCCAGCCGGAAGCACTTGAACCACAGATCACATGCGGTGGATGAGATGAGGTTTTCGCTCTGCATGGTTTTGTGCATGATCTGCCAGATGGCTGACAGGTCCCCTGCGTTCAGATTCGACATGGGGCGCCCTCCTTTTTTCCTTCGTTTTCCTTTACATTTTCCTGTATTTTCAGCGGGTTTTTTCTCTGTTTTTTGTGCTTGTTTTTATACATTATATTATATGGCAATAGATAATTTATTATAGCATATTGCGGGAGATTTGTCAAGTTTTTTTGTACTGGCGTACGGCGGGGGGGACTGCGTAGGCTTTTTGTTTATTATGGATTTTGTACTGGCGTACAGAGGGTTATTTATACGATGCCCATCGTAGGGGTGTCCTTCCGGACGGGACTCAGAGGATAGGGGAGGGAGGAAATCGGTGCTCAAACGCCGCTCCGTCCTCCCTCCCCTACCCTCCGAGACCTCCCACCCCTCCCTCCTTATCCAGGCTCTGCGGGAGTTTGGGTGCGCTGCCGGAAGTTACATGGCTGAAAGCGCTTGGCTGAGTATGTGCGCTGACTTGGAATGAGAGGTTTTGGACGTTAGAGGTTTACAGGACTATGAAAGTGCAAATTTTGAGTGATTTTCAGCATGTCTATAAAATAATCATTTCTGTAAAATTATTTTAAAAACTGCTGTAAGCCAAACTGGATTTTTCTCAACCCTTCAACTACACAAAACCTTTCTACCACCCTTCAACCTGTGTAAGAATATGGCTGCAAGCCCAAACCAGCCCAGTTAAGGGAGAAGGGGTGGGAGGTCTCGGAGGGTAGGGGAGGAGGGATGACGCGGCACCTGAGCGACAATCTCCCTCCTCCCCTATCCTCTGAGTCCCGTCCGGAAGGACACCCCTACGATGGTCATCGTACCAACACCACCGCTGTAAGCAGTACAAACATCAAAATCCCCCTCAAAAACATAGTACCAACCACCCCGCTGCAAGCCTAAGAAAAATCAAATTCAAAATACAAAAGCAAAACGCAAAATCCAAAACCCAGCTTAAAAATCTCAAAAACCCTATAGACAGCCCCCCCATTTCTGTGGTATAATAAACCTAATATAGTCGAAATTCTGCGCAAAAATAACATGATTGAAAAGGAAGCAAAAGATCATGACAGAAAACGCATTGGAAATACGGCATATCACAAAAACCTTCGGGGAAGTGGTGGCCAACCGGGATGTGTCCATGGACATCCGGAAAGGGGAGATCCTCTCGGTGCTGGGGGAAAACGGCAGCGGGAAAACAACCCTGATGAATATGATCGCCGGGATCTATTACCCGGACGCCGGCCAGATCTTTGTAAACGGGAAGGAAGCGGCTATCCGTTCTCCCGGGGACGCGTTCGCTCTGGGTATCGG
>JAZQMD010000181.1:0-18825 GCA_045543215.1 Oscillospiraceae bacterium | reverse complement strand
GACCGCCATAATTGACACCTCCTTGCGGCTCGGCATCAGGAGATGCCGGGTTGCCTTACTTATCGAAAAACTTTGCCAAATCAGCAAGCCGCGGATCGGTTTGCTTTTTGCACCGGCACGCCTCCTCATTCAAATCGGCGCCACACCCGGGACAAATTCCTTGGCACTCCTCCTTACAGAGGTTCTTTGTGTCCAGACTGAGCAGGAACACATCGGTCATCAGCCCGTCCAGTTCCAGCTTCCCATCCTCCAAAAGTACGATCTCGTCATGCTCCTTATCCTCCAACTCGGTAGCCAGGAGGGCGTTATAGGAAACCTTCTTTTTCTGCCGGAAGGGCTTATTACAACGATCACAGCAAAGAAAGAGACTTGTTTCCATAACGGCACTGAGAACCAGAGCGCCCGCCGTGTTCTTTACCTCTCCCCGTAGGGTAACAGGCTCAACCACGGGCCTGGTACCGTTCCATTCCCAATCAGATAAATCCAGCTGACGCTCGAAGGAAATACTGGCACCGGGTACCTGTACGATACTTTTCAGATCTAGCTTCATGAAACACCTCGCACAATGACACAAATAGTATTATAATCAACCTGCCTCTACTTGTCAAATATTTTCTAAACTTTTTATGTTTTTTTCGTCCTAAATATGGTATGATGTCCCTATCATTAAGAAGGAGGGTTGGGATATGAAGGAATTTACCATCGGGAAAAATGACGCAGGTCAGCGACTGGATCGCTGGATGGGCAAAGCCCTGCCACTCCTTCCTGCATCTTTAGCCCAAAAGTATATTCGCCTCAAGCGGGTAAAGCTTAACGGCAAAGGGGCAAAGCGGGATATACACCTGAAGGTAGGTGACGTACTCCAATTATATATCAACGATGAATTTTTTGAAACCCCCAATCGGGAAAATGCCTTTTTGTCCGTCTTTACGCCAAAGCTGGATATTGTCTACGAGGATGAAAATCTGATCCTCCTCAACAAACGTCCAGGTATGGTGGTCCACCCCGACGGTCAGGAGCAGGTTAATACTCTTATTACACACCTTCAGGCCTATCTGTACCAAAAAAAAGAATGGTCTCCCCACTGGGAGAACTCCTTCACTCCTGCCCTATGTAATCGCATTGACCGCAACACCGGTGGCATAGTCATCGCTGCCAAAAATTCCAAAACCCTGCGCATCATCAACCAAAAAATTAAAGATCGGGAAGTGGAAAAATATTATCTGTGCATCATTCATGGTGTTATGCAACCTTCCTGTGGCAAACTCACGGGCTATCTGATTAAAGATGAAAACCGAGCCCAGGTAAAGGTTTACGATCATCCTGTTCCTGGTGGAAAAACTGCCGTTACACTCTATAAAACCCTTGCCGTTGGAAAAGGGCTTTCTCTTGTAGAATGCCGACTAGTCACCGGGCGCACCCACCAAATCAGGGCCCAGTTCGCCCATGCAGGCCATCCTCTTTTAGGCGATGGCAAGTACGGTCGGGAAAAGGACAATAAACGCTACGGTCGTTCTTACCAGGCGCTATATTCCTACAAGCTATCCTTTCAATTCATCACCGATGCCGGTATTCTTACTCCCCTCAATGGCCGGGTCTGGCAGGTTAAAGATGTAGACTTCGTATCGGAGTATTTCCCCAGCCTTATCCCTGACAAGCAATAACAACGGCTCATACCCTTATGAAAAATCTCTTCCCTAAAATATGGGGAAAATCATTGACTTTTCACCAAATACATTATATATTGTTGCTTGCTATCTTCCAAGTCGGAATTTGGCCATCATCAGGAGAGGAGGGTGATAAATGTCCAAAGAGCTCATCCGTTTGACGGATCTGTTCATGGCCTTCGACAACGAGGTCATTCTGGACCATTTAAACCTCTATATTAACGATCATGAATTCCTCACGCTGCTTGGCCCCAGCGGTTGCGGCAAAACCACCACCTTACGCATCATTGGTGGTTTTCAGACGCCAACCTCGGGGGATGTATTTTTTGACGGCGTGAGGATTAATGATGTCCCCCCCCATCAGCGTAAGGTGAACACGGTCTTTCAGAAATATGCCCTGTTTCCTCATCTAGACGTTTACGAAAACGTCGCCTTTGGTCTACGCATCGCCAAACAGTACACTGAACAGGAGCTTGATGACAAGGTTACTCAAATACTGGAGTTGGTAGGGCTGCATGGCTTTGAGGATCGGAAAATTTTCTCCCTCTCCGGCGGCCAGCAGCAGCGAGTAGCCATCGCCCGGGCAGTTGTCAACCAGCCAAAAGTTCTTTTACTGGATGAACCCCTCGGCGCACTGGATCTGCGCCTTCGTAAAGACATGCAGATCGAGCTCAAGCGTATCCAACAGCAGCTGGGTATTACCTTTATCTATGTCACCCACGATCAGGAGGAGGCCCTATCCATGAGTGATACCGTAGTAGTCATGGATAAGGGTGTCATCCAGCAAATTGGTACCCCGGAGGACATCTATAACGAACCAAAAAATGCCTTTGTGGCTGATTTTATTGGTGAATCCAACATTATTGATGGAATTATGCCCTCAGATGGCGTAGTGAAACTATATGGTCGCAAATTCCCTTGCCTGGACAGCGGCTTCGCTCCCAACGAAGCGGTGGATGTTGTCATCCGTCCAGAGGATATTGATATCGTTTCTGAGGATCAGGGTCAAATTTCCGGCATTGTTACCGAAGTTACCTTTAAAGGGGTTCACTATGACACTATTGTGGATTTCCAAGGCTTTAAGTGGCTTATTCAAACCACTGATTTTTCCCCTGTAGGCTCCCGCATTGGGGTGAAAATTGATCCTGACGGCATCCACATTATGAAGAAAAGTCAATATTCCGGTAAGTTTGGCGACTATAGTTCTTACAGCAGTGAGTACGATGGAATTAGCGATGCCGATATGGATATGGACGGATCCCCGGTGGATGACAATGAGGAATAAGCTGATCTCTGCCCCCTACCTGGTCTGGGTGGCCATCTTTGTGGTGGTTCCACTGGGGGTGGTGTTTTACTTTGCCCTGACTGATGTAAACACTGGAGCCTTTACCCTGGCTAATCTAGCTAATGTTGGCTCCTACCTTCCAATTTTTTTCAACTCCATTTGGTTGGCTCTGGTCGCCTCCGCTATCTGTTTGCTGCTAGGTTATCCAGTAGCCCTGTGCATTGCTCGCTCCTCCCCTGAATACCAGCGCTTTTTCATGCTGCTGGTCATGCTGCCGATGTGCATGAGCTTCCTCTTGCGTACTCTGGCCTGGGTTGCCTTATTGGAAGATACCGGAATTTTTAATAATTTTTTTACCCTGCTGGGCCTTGGTCCCCTTCCCCTTATCCGTAACAATGGTGCAATTATTTTAGGCATGGTCTACAATTATCTGCCCTACATGATTATGCCCCTATACACTGTGCTTGTCAAAATTGATTCTCGCCTAGTGGAAGCGGCCCAAGATTTAGGGTGTAACGGCAAACAAGTCTTCATCCATGTCATCCTCCCTCTGTCCACTCCTGGTATTATCTCCGGCATAACCATGGTATTTGTACCTGCTGTGTCTACTTTTTACATTTCCAAAAAACTTGGTGGCCCTAACACCGCCCTTATTGGCGACGTGATTGAGTCGCAGTTTAAAACTGCCTACAATCCTAACCTGGGAGCAGCTATGAGCTTGGTACTAATGCTTCTCATTTTCCTGTGTATCTGGGTCATGAATCACCTTGGCGTGGATGACAGCGAGGAGGTGATGCCCCTATGAGACGGACCAGTAAAATATTTACCGCAATCATCTTCCTGTTCTTGTATCTCCCCATGTTCCTACTGATCTTCGCCTCCTTCAACGACAGCAAGGATATTTCAGTCTTTAAAGGCTTTACCCTGTATAATTATAGCCAGCTCTTTGTGGACAAGACTCTCCTCCCCCTTCTGGGCAACTCCATCCTTATCGCCCTGCTCTCTTCCCTGGCAGCCACAGTGCTGGGTACCGCTGCCGCTATGGGTATCCAGCATATGGGTCCCAGGCTCCGGTCGGCGGTTATGACAGTAACCAATATTCCTATGACCAACCCGGAGATTGTTACTGGTGTTTCCTTAGCCCTACTATTTGCTTTCGTTGGCCACTTTCTTAAGCGAAACGATGTATTAGGCTTTTTTACCCTACTTATTGCACACATCACATTTAATCTTCCTTATGTCATTTTGTCGGTAATCCCCAAGCTTCGGCAGATGGATCCATCCCTCACCGACGCCGCCTTAGATTTGGGTTGCCGCCCTGTCCAAGCCTTTTTTAAAGTAACTATCCACGAAATCACGCCGGGTATTATTTCCGGTGCCCTTATGGCCTTCACCATGAGTCTGGATGATTTTGTCATTTCCTATTTTGTTTACGGTCCCGACTTCGTCACACTCCCTGTGGAGATTTATAATTACACCAAAAAGCCTCTACCCCCAAAAATCTATGCCCTGTTCACCCTGCTATTCTTCGCTATCCTCCTGCTTATGGTTGTTATGAATCTCTTTCAGTCTCGTGATGAAAAACGTCAGAAAATTAAAGCAAACAAAAAAGTATGAAAGGAGCAAACGTAATTGAAAAAGAAAATGTTCTCCCTCGCCCTTTCCGGGATGATATGCGCCAGTGCACTCTTTACTTCCATCCCATCTGCCTCTGCATCCACCCCCGTTACCATTAACGTCTATAACTGGGGGCAATATATTTCTGACGGCTCTGACGGCTATTTGGATGTCAACGCTGCCTTTACTGAAGCCACTGGTATTGAGGTCAACTATATGACCTTTGATACAAATGAAAGTCTATACACTAAGCTCAAGACCGGCGGCTCTACCTACGATGTAATTATCCCCTCCGACTATATGGTAGGCCGTCTCATCGCCGAGGATATGCTAGAGCCGCTTAATTTTGACAATATTCCCAATTACCAGTACGTGGATCAAGAATTTAAAAATACCGACTATGACCCAGATAATCGTTACTCCGTACCTTATACTTGGGGTGCCGTTGGCATTATTTACAACACCAAGTATGTAGATCAGATTACCTCTTGGTCCTCCCTCTGGGATGAGCAGTACGCCGGCAAAATCCTCATGTTTGATAACCCCCGGGATGCTTTCGGTATTGCTGAACTGCGTCTGGGCTACTCTCTGAACACCGAGGATAACTCCCACTTTCAAGCGGCCGCCGACCTACTTAAGAAACAAAAACCGGTCGTTCAGGATTACGTCATGGACCAAATTTTTGATAAAATGGAGGGGGAAGAGGCCTGGATTGCCCCCTACTATGCCGGTGACTATTTAATGATGGCGCAAGAAAACGAGGATCTTGCCTTCTGCTATCCTGAGGAAGGATTCAATGTCTTCATTGATGCCATGTGCATTCCCAAAGGTTCCCCCAACAAGGAAGCTGCCGAGGCTTATATTAACTTCCTGTGCAATCCGGAGATTTCCGCCCAGAATCTGGAATACCTGGGCTACTCTACCCCAATTTCTTTAGCCAAGGAATTTATGACCCCTGAATTGGCTCAAAATGAAGTTGCTTATCCTAGCGCTGAGACTTTATCCCGTGGGCAAAGCTTCTTAGCTTTGTCCGACCAGGCCAATCAGAGAATGGACACCCTATGGCTGGAGGTCAGAACCGATGGTAATATGACCGGTTATCTCATTGCCGGCGCTGCTGCTATCGTTGTCATTCTAGGTCTGCTGGTTTCCTTTACCCTGTTTAAACGCAAGCGTATGGCTGCCCGTAAGGCCCGCAAACAAAATTCCTAATATTTTTACTCAAGTAGAGGTGCCAGGCTGACTAGCCCCTCTTAAAATGAAAATTGGAGGAAGCTCTATGTCCATTAAAGTTGGAATTATGGGTCGCTCCGAGACCACTGTTACTCCGCAAAATACCGCCTGCGCTGTTGGCTCTGGTCTAGTGCCCGTATTCGCCACTCCCTATATGGTCGCCCTCATGGAAAACGCCGCAGTGGATGCCATCAGCCCCTACCTGGCCCAGGATGAAGGGAGTGTAGGTACTCATCTGGATATATCCCATGATGCTGCCACTCCCATAGGAATGAAGGTATGGGCTGAGGCAGAGGTTACCGCTGTGGAAGGTAAAAGACTTACCTTCTGTGTATCTGCCTTTGACGAAACCGGTCCCATCGGCAAGGGAACCCATGAACGATTTATCATTAAACCTGAAAAATTTCTGGCTAAAGTAGAGGCTAAGCTGAACCAATAAAATAGGCCCGCCCGTATAGCACGGGCGGGCCTATTTCATCAAGTTACATGGTCGCTGGTATGAAACTGTTTTAAGTTTCCAATCTTTTCTGCTCGACGGCCCAGTTCCTCCATAACCATTTCCAGAGGAATTCCCTTGTCCACCATAAGCACCGTCAGATGATAAAGTAAGTCAGATATCTCACTGACCATCTCCTCCTGAACGCCATTTTTAGCTGCAATGATGGTCTCGGCACATTCCTCTCCCACCTTTTTTAAGATTTTATCCAGTCCCTTATTCAACAGATAACAGGTGTAAGAATCCTCCCGTGGATGAAGCCGACGGTCTTCCACCACGGAATAAAGACTTTTTAATGCATCATTCATCTTACATTCCTCCCAGTTTAATCTCCCGGAAAAAACAAGACTGCGCTCCAGTGTGGCAGGTAGGGCCCTTAGGAATGCACAGGTATAGCAGCGTATCCGTATCACAGTCTGTCATAATTTTTTTTACATGAAGGAAATTACCTGAAGTAGCTCCTTTGTTCCACAGTTCCTGGTGGCTACGGCTCCAGAACCAGACGCTTCCCGTCTTACAAGTAAGTTCCACCGCTTCTCTGTTGGTAAAGCCAACCATAAGGACCTCTTTACTCTCCCAATCCTGAACCACCACCGGGATCAGATCGGACTTTTGAAACAAAAGTCCAATACTAAACGTAGTATCCCTCTCTATCTCCGCCAAGCCTCCCAACAAACTCACTCCCACCTCAAATATGATCCAGTATTAGAGCCTCATCTCACTGTAATATCCTGACGGGCCAAATACTCTTTTACTTCTTCCACCGTCAACTCCCCAAAATGGAACAGAGAAGCTGCCAGCGCAGCATCGCAATCGGTCTGTTCAAAGACTTGGGCAAAATGCTCCAAGCCACCACAGCCTCCCGAGGCGATAACCGGGATGCTCACCGCCCCAGTGACAGCTTTAGTCATCTCCAAGTCAAAGCCCGCTTTGGTACCATCGGCATCCATGGAGGTAAGCAAAATTTCACCAGCCCCAAGCCGCTCCACCTCTCTGGCCCAATCTACTACGTCCAGTCCGGTGAACACCCGACCACCATTGACTACTACCTCAAATTTTCCATCCTCCGTCCGCTTAGCGTCAATGGCCAGTACCACGCATTGGGACCCAAAACGCTCCGCAGCCCGGGAGATAAGGTCGGGGTTGCGTACGGCGGCAGAATTAACTGAGATTTTATCCGCCCCTGCCCGAAGCAGAAACTGAAAGTCTTCCAAAGTTCGAATGCCACCCCCAACCGTCAAGGGGACAAAAACCTGAGATGCCGTACGCTCTACAACATCGGCTACGGTAGCCCTTGCCTCATGGGTGGCTGTAATATCCAAAAAAACGATCTCATCCGCTCCAGCGGTTGAGTAATATTTGGCCAGTTCTACCGGGTCTCCCGCATCACGCAGCCCTACAAAGTTGACCCCCTTTACTACCCGACCATTCTTTACGTCCAGGCACGGGATAATCCGTTTTGCCAGCATTACTCCTCCTCCGTTTCCCTGATGGCCCGGGCCAAATCTACCGTACCGGCGTAGTACGCCTTACCCACGATGGCACCATATAGCCCCATTTCCTTTAAGCGCATTAAATCCTGATTGGTGGATACCCCGCCAGAAGCCACCAATCGGCACCCCACTGCCGCCTGGAGGGCTGCCAGCTGCCCATAAGAGGGCCCGGTCAGCATACCATCGGTAGAGATATCTGTGAAAATCAGGCAATTCACTCCTATACCCTCCATTCTCCGGGCAAACTCCAGACAGTTCAGCCCAGAATCCTCCTCCCAGCCAGCAGTACGCACCTTGCCCTCTAAACAGTCAACGCCTACTGCCACAGCAGAGCCGTATTTTTTCACTCCATAATCCACCACTTTTGGATTTGACACAGCAGCCGATCCAATTACCATACGGGATACGCCCATATCCATAACGGCATCCACATCGGCCTCCGTTTTAATTCCTCCTCCCAATTCCACCTTTAGCTTCGTTTGAGCAATGATCTGCCGAACAATGGCGGCATTTTTCCGCACCCCGTCCCGAGCTCCATCCAGATCCACCATGTGAATCCACTTTGCCCCAGCTGTGGCAAAGTCCAGTGCGGTATCCAAGGCGCTGGCCGCCACCTGATGGACAGTATCGAAATCCCCTCTTTGCAAACGGACGCACTTTCCGTCCTTTAAGTCGATGGCAGGTAAAATGATCATCGGTTCAGCTCCCCAAAATTACGTAAAATTTGCAGGCCGGGCTCCCCACTCTTCTCAGGGTGGAACTGGCAGCCATAGATGTTCCCCTTCCCAACCGCAGCCACCATGCTTACACCATAATTGGTGCGGGCTATCACATCTTCCTCCCGAGCAGCATAGCCACAAAAACTATGTACAAAGTACATCCATGCTCCTTGCTCCATCCCCTTGAACAGGGGGGAACCATTTTGGAAAAACAAGCTGTTCCAACCAATATGGGGTAACTTCAGTTTGGTAACAATTTTATCTACCCGTCCGGGGATAAGTCCCAGGCCCTTACATGTTCTTACCTCACTACCTATTTCAAAAAGCAGCTGCATCCCAAGGCAAATACCCAAAATGGGCTTCTTTGTTCCCTGGTCCAACAACACCTTATCCAGGCCAAGGCTCCGCAGCTTCTCCGCTGCATCGGGGAAAGCCCCCACACCGGGTAAGATAATGGAATCCGCCCGCTCCAATTCATTCCAATCCCCAGTAATGACCGTATTATAACCCAAGTAGGTCATAGCATTGGTAACACTCTTCAAATTACCTACACCGTAGTCCACCACGGCGGTCACATGTCTCCCCATCAGAGCACTCCCTTAGTGGAAGCTACCCGACCACTTTCCACCCTTATAGCCTCCTTCATCGCCATACCTAAGGACTTAAACAAGGCCTCGGTCATATGGTGGGCGTTCTTCCCGTAGAAAACCTTTTGATGGAGGGTAAGGCCGGCGTTGAAAGCTAGGGCACGCATAAACTCCTGGGTGAGGCAGGTGTCATAATCTCCAATCATGGGCTGAGGCATTTCTGCATCAAACACCAGAAAGGCCCGGCCGGAAAAATCCAAAGCAGTCAGACACAACGCCTCGTCCATTGGGACAAAACAACTGCCATACCGACGGATTCCTTTTTTATCTCCCAACCCCTCTTTGATGGCCTGACCCAAGACAATACCTGTATCCTCCACTGTGTGGTGGCCATCCACATGGAGATCTCCCTTTGCCGTTAACTCCAAGCCAAAGCTGGCGTAGAAAGCCAGGGCGGTGAGCATATGATCAAAAAAACCAATTCCAGTGGATACCTTCACTTCTCCACCATCCAAAGAGATCTTCAATTCAATATCTGTTTCTTTGGTAGTACGTTGGACGAATGCAATACGTTGCATATTCAATCCTCCTCAAACCGAACCCGAATAGAATTGGCATGCGCCGTGAGTTTCTCACTGAGCGCCAGGCTGATAATCTGGTTATGCACCTTCTCCAAAGACGGTCGGTCGTAGGCAATGATACTTGTTGTCTTTAAAAAGCTATCTACCGACAGAGGAGAGAAAAAACGGGCCGTTCCCGAGGTGGGCAGCACATGGTCTGGCCCGGCCATGTAATCTCCCAAGGGCTCCGGTGACCAGGACCCCAAAAAAACCGCCCCGGCATTCTTGATCTTGGGTAGCAAGGCCCTGGGATCAGCCGTGACAATTTCCAGATGCTCCGGGGCAATCTCATTGGCAAGTACCGCGCAGGTATCCAAATCCGGACACACAATGGCACAGCCAAAGTCCTTTAGAGATTGCTCCATGATCTCAGAGCGGGTGAGGTAATCCATTTGGCGGACGATTTCACGATCTACCTCCTGAGCCAGCTTCATACTGGTTGTAAGCAGGACAGCGGAGGCCAGAGGATCATGCTCAGCCTGACTGAGCAGGTCTGCAGCAACATATTTAGCTGTGGCAGTCTCATCAGCAATGACCAACACCTCAGAGGGACCGGCAATCATATCAATATCCAGCCGTCCATAGGCCATGCGTTTGGCCGCCGCCACAAAGGCGTTACCAGGTCCCACCAGTTTGTCCACTCTTGGGATAAATCCAGCCCCATAGGTCAACGCAGCCACCGCCTGGGCCCCTCCCACGGCGATTACCCGATCCACACCGGCAATCTTGGCCGCCACAAGTACTGCATTGTTCAGGTTTTCCGTAGGTGGAGTGACCATAATCAACTCTTCCACTCCTGCCACCTTGGCAGGGACTGCGTTCATCAATACCGAGGAGGGATAGGCAGCCGTGCCGCCAGGAACGTATAGGCCCACCCGGGTCAGCCCCCGTACCATCCTGCCTACAATCCCACCATCGGGGGAAATCCATTCCTGTGTCTTGACCAGCAGCTTTTCATTGTAGTCCCGGATATTAGCTGCCGCCTTCTCCAGTGCATCAACCAGTTCCTTGGGACAGCGTTCATAGGCCACCTGAATCTCCTCCTGAGAGACTTCCCGTGGTTCGGCTCTGTCAAATTTCAGGGAATAATCCCTCACCGCTGAAAATCCCTGTACCCGCACCGCCTCCATAATTTCGCTAACGGCGACACCGACCTTCTCACCCACCTGAGCTGCTCGCGTCTGCATAGCCGTAATCTTTTCTTTCTCAACCATACCGTCGGCCTTGATGATGTGGATCATTTCTGTCGATTCACCTCCTGCTCACATTTGGCTATAAAATCTAATATTTGATCCCGGTATAGCTTCATAGATGCTGTGTTGACAATAAGCCTGGCAGATACCTGAGTCACATCCTCAATAGGAATAAGGCCGTTTTCCTTCAAAGTGGCTCCAGTCTCCACAATATCCACAATACCATCGGCTAGATCGAGGATAGGGGCCAGTTCTACACTACCCTCAATCTTGATGATAGATACATCCATTCCTTTCTTTTCAAAAAAGGCCCGGGTGACATTTGGATACTTGCTGGCAATGCGCCTAGTCTTATAAGTACCGTAAAAGTCGCTTCCCTCTTTTACTGCCAGAGCAAAGCGACACTTTCCAAAACTCAGATCCAGTACTTCGTAGAAGGGCCCACCCTTCTCTAAAATAGTGTCCTTCCCCACCACACCCAGACTACATACTCCGTGCTCAACATAGGTAATTACATCGGGAGCCTTCGCCAAAACTACATCAAGGGGATAGTTTGGGATAGAATGGATCAATCGGCGGCCTGGACTCTTAATAGGGGCACAGTCCAGGCCTGCGGCCTCGAAAAGTTCCACCGACTTGTCCTGAAGTCTCCCCTTAGTCAGGGCAATGCGAAGCCTGTTCATACCTCTACCAGCCTTTCTGTCCCACTCTCCAGCACCAGCACCTGAGTAGCCCCCTTCTCTCTCGCCAGCTTCAGGGTACTCTCCAGAGTCCGGCGTGGAGAGAGTTCACAAGTGCCCGCCGGAAGCCTATCCACTGTCGCCAGGGCTCGGGCAAGCTGCCCCTCTCCAAAGTGAACCACCATCTCCAGGTCTGGAACCGGCACGGGAGACAGGCATCCTGCCACCGCATCTACATCCACGGAGAAACCGGTGGCCTCTCCCCTCCGTCCAAAACGCTCCACCAGCTTGTCATATCGACCGCCGGAGAGAACCGAAGCGCCCGCACCTTCTACATAGCCCCGGAAAACCACACCAGTGTAATAGTCAATCTGGTGAACCATCCCCAAATCAAAACGCACACAGTCTCCATAACCCGCATATTCCAGCTCCCGGTACAGCCTTCTCAAATAATTCAGGGCCTCATTTTGCCCCGACAGCTTCTCTGCTTCGTCCAGAATCTCCAGACCCCCAAACAGATAGGGCAGCCTAGAGAGGGCCGCACAAGCCGGCTTTGTCCCATAAGGCCTCAGCAGATCATCCAAAGCGGCAAAATTTTTCCCTTCAATCAGAGTCCTAGCCTGTTCCAACTCCTCTGCCGGCATATCCATATTAGATACCAGGCAACGAAAAAAATCCGCATGGCCCAACTCAATGTGGAACCTCTCCAGACCGCAAGCCCGTAGGGCATCTACCGCCATGGCTACCATCTCCAGATCCGCTTTAGCCCCCATGGCCCCGATCATTTCAATCCCACACTGGGCGATTTCACTGTTTCCTCCCTGGTGGGCCTGACCGGAGCGAAACACCGTCTGGTCATAATACAGCCGCTGGGGCAGAGGAACTGCATTAAGCTTGGTTGCCGCTACCCGGGCTATGGGTATGGTGCAGTCAGGCCGCATGACCATGATTTTCCCACTACGGTCAATAATCTTTAGAAGAGATTCCTGTGGCAAGGGATTACCCGACTGGGTAAACACATCATAAAACTCTACCTCAGGGGTGATAACCTCCTGGTAACCTCGCTGCTGGAACAGGGCAATCAAAGCCCCCTGTACACCCCGGCGCTCCCGGCATTCGGCAAACAAGCGGTCCCGAGTTCCCTCCGGGGTATTGACATTTTTCAAATGGTCTCTCTCCCCTCTATACCCAATGCCCCTCCTACCTGACAGGGCAGAGGCATAAGCGGATTTTACTTTACTACGCTAATATGCTATCACACTAAATCTTTTCTGTCAATATTTTATTACAAGACGGACGGGAAAACTCCCTCCTCTTTAAAACAAGGTAAGCTGGCTGGTGTCAGGCAGATTCCCAAAGGCTCCCGCCTCCTTCATCTGGGCCAGCTGGGTGGCTGATGCCTTGTGACATGCCAAAGAAAACTCTTCAATGGAAATAAACTCTTTCCCTTCACGGCTTTCCATAATATCCAGACCTACCGTCTCCCCCAGACCGGCAATAGAGGTAAAGGGTGGGATCAAGGCCTTGCTCTCCCGGTCAATCAGGAAGTGAGTTGCGTGGGACTTCTGGACATCCATACGCGTAAAGGTGAAGCCCCGAAGATAGAACTCATAACACACCTCCAGGGTGACCAGCATATCTTCCTCTACGGCCGAGGGACGATCCTTCTTTTCCTTCGCGTTCTTTTTCTGATTAATTTCCTCCATCTTGGCCTTTACCATATCCATCCCCCGGCACATATACTTTTCATCAAAAGCTTTGGCCCGGATGGTAAAATAGGCCGCATAAAAAGCCAAAGGATCATGAACCTTGAACCAAGCGATGCGAAAGCCCATCATCACATAGGCTACTGCATGGGCTTTCGGAAAAAGATAGACAATCTTTTTGCAGGAACCGATATACCAGTCTGGTACTCCCCGCTCCCGCATCTCCTCCTCCGCCCCTTCGGGCAGCCCCTTCCCTTTGCGCACCGACTCCATAACTTTAAAGGCCCGCTTGGGATCAAAGCCTTTTTCAATTAGGTAAATCATAATATCATCCCGGCAGCCTATGGTCTGATTGACCGATGCAGTGCCACTGATAATCAGGTCTTTGGCATTTCCCAGCCACACGTCAGTGCCATGAGAAAATCCAGACAAACGTACCAGTAGATCAAAGCGGTCAGGAAGTGTATCCTCCAACATGCCTCGGACGAAGGAGGTACCAAACTCAGGCACTGCCGTGGCCCCGGTAGGCCCAAGAATCGGATCATCCTCATATCCCAAAACCCTGGAAGAGCTGAAAATGGACATAGTCTTAGGATCATCCAAAGGAATGTGCCTAGCATTCATACCAGTGTCAGTAATGTCCTCCAGCATACGGATCATGGAAGGATCGTCATGGCCAAGCATGTCCAGCTTCAAAAGATTGGCCTCCATGGAATGATATTCAAAGTGGGTCGTGATGATGCCCGAGTCCTTATCATCGGCAGGATGCTGGACGGGGCAGAAATCATAGATTTCCTTATCTTGTGGAATGACCACCATACCCCCAGGGTGCTGTCCAGTCGTGCGGCGCACCCCTACGCAGCCCCGGGCCAAACGCAGCTCCTCTGCCTTAGACACCTTCTTTCCTTTCCCCTCCAGATATTTGAGCACATAACCAAAAGCCGTCTTCTCCGCAACGGTACCAATTGTGCCCGCCCGGAACACATGGTCGCGACCAAAAAGCTCAAAAGTATATTTGTGGGCACTGGCCTGATATTCCCCGGAGAAATTCAAATCAATATCAGGCACCTTATCTCCTCCAAACCCCAGGAAGGTCTCAAAGGGAATATTGAATCCGTCCTTCACATACAGGGTACCGCACACCGGACAGGATGCATCGGGCATGTCTGCCCCACAACCGTAGTCGTTGGCCGGCCCATAATCAAAATCAGCATGCTTGCAGCTGGGGCATCGATAGTGGGCCGGAAGAGAATTGACCTCGGTAATCCCTGACATAAAAGCCACAAGGGAAGATCCCACTGAGCCACGGGAGCCCACCAGATAACCATGCTCCAGGGAGTTTTGCACCAGCTTCTGCGCAGACATATAGATCACATCGTAATGACAGCCAATGATATCTCCCAGTTCTGTATTGATCCGGTCCACCACAATCTGGGGCGGTTCCGGCCCATATAGATCGTGGACCTTCCCCCATACAAGCCGCTTCAGCTCCCCTTCCGAATCATCTAGCTTGGGGGTAAACAGTCCCTTTGGTAGGGGAACCACCCGCTCGCAGCGATCTGCAATAGACTTGGGATTATCTACCACCACCTTCCGTGCTGTCTCCTCACCCAAGTAAGCAAACTCCTCCAGCATCTCATCTGTCGTGCGCAGATACAGAGGGTTGTCATAATCGGCATCCGGGTACTCCTTAGCCGTCAAAAGGATATGCCGGTAGATCTCTTCCTCCGGGTCTAGGAAATGAACATCTCCAGTCGCACACACCGGCTTGCCCAGGCGGTGCGCAAGCTCTACCACCTTGCGGTTAAAATTGCGCAGGTCTTCCAATCCCCGGGCCACTAATCGCCCCTCTTTACTCGGGCGAAGAAGATAGGCGTTATTGGATAGGGGTTGTATCTCTAAGTAATCATACCAGGAGGCAATACGCAGTAGCTCCTCATCATCCTTTCCGTCCACAACAGCCCGGAAAAGCTCCCCTGCATCGCAGGCAGAGCCAAGAATAAGCCCCTCCCGGTTCTCATTAATCAGAGACTTCGGCATAATTGGAAAGCGGCTGAAGTGCTCCAAATGAGAGATAGATACCAGCTTATAAAGGTTACGTAGCCCCGCCTGGTTTTTGGCCAAAATAATCAGGTGATTGGCGCTCCGTCGCCCCCTCCCTCCCCGTTTTTTGGTGGCCAGTAAGGGATTAACCTGGTCTACTACCGTCACCCCCTCGGCCTCCATACGGCTAACCAGTCTTTGAAATATTTGACCGCAGATAGCCGCATCATCAAAGGCACGATGGTGCTGGAAGGGCGGAAGTTCAAGGTGGTTGGCTACCGTATCCAGTCGGTGATTTGGCAACTGGGGACATAAATATTGGGCCAACACAAGGGTGTCCATCCATAAAGGAGCAAAATCCCAGCCCTCTCGACGGCAAGTCTCCCGAAGAAAGCCCACATCAAACTCAGCATTATGGGCCACCAGAGGGAGATCCCCCGCCCAATCCAAAAAGGCCCGTACAGCCTCCTCCGGGCTGGGAGCCCCCTTAAGCATATCGTCCGTAATCCCGGTGAGGGAGACGGTTGTAGCCCCAAGAGCATGGCCTGGATTTGCAAACTGGGCAAAGGTATCCTCCACCTGCCCATTACATACACGCACTCCCCCGATCTCAATGATTCGGTCTGTGCGTTTATCCAGTCCCGTAGTCTCCAGATCAAAGGCAATGAACGCTCCCGCTAGGGGACGACCACCTCCCGATCCATGGACAGCCACGCGCTCATCCACATCGTTCTGGAAATAGGCTTCTACTCCGTAGATGATCTTGATTTTCCCATCCCCTGCATGCCATGCATCAGGGAAAGCGGACACCACCCCGTGATCAGTGATGGCAATCGCCTCGTGTCCCCAGGAAATGGCCCGCTTTACAGCCGCCCCAGCATCTACCAAACCATCCATAGTGGACATCCGAGTATGTAAGTGCAGCTCTACCCGCTTCTCCCCCATTGGGGCCTTGTCCTTTCGGATTTCTTTCTTGGTTTCAAGAATACCAAGGGGCTCCAGAACCATCTCCCCCTCGTAACGGCTCATGGTCAACGAACCCTGTACCCGCAGCCGGGGGCCACCCCCTTTTCTCATTTTCACCCCCTTGACAATAGCCTTGGCCTCTTCCTCCTCCATAAACCGGTTAACCCGAATAGAACCGGTGTAGTCAGTTATGTCAAAGCTTATCACCCATGCCCTGCGCCGGGTAAGCTCCTTGTGCTCTACATTGAACACATCCCCCTCCACAACCACGTTGCCCATATCCATAGTTAGCTCTCCAATGGGGGTAACTGCTTTGCGAAGATTAACTTTTCCAAAGATAACATGTTCCTTGCCCTTTTTCTCCAATCCCTTCATGGGAGCAGATGAAACCGCCTGCAAAGCAGCTTCGCGCATGGCCTGGGTACGGCGAAAGGCGTCCTGGGCACTCTCCTGCCCCGTTGACTTAGCCGCTGAAGTGGTGCCCTCTCCCTTTTGAATGGAGGACAAACCCTGCCTGGTGAGTGCAGCCTTCTCAGGGGCCTTCTCCATACTATGAGAGCAGGAAATTTCTATGTTCCTTAGATTGAAAGTCTCCATCAGCACCTGGCGCACGCAGGAAAGGACAGCCGCCGGAATTATCCCGGCGCTGTCCAGTTGCAGCCGCATAACGCGGCTCGATTTTTCAATTTGTACGGATACCGCACAATCCTTCAAGGCCCGACGTACCTCGTCGGAAAAAGCACAGCGGGTGAAGGTTTTCAAAAAAGGGATGCTGCCTGAGTCTGACATGGATATCCATCCCTCCTTACAAAGTCTCGATCAGTTCCATCAGTGCGGGAAGCAGCTGCTCCTCTGGAACCTTGCGCACAATTTCCCCTTTTCGAAAGAGCACACCCTCACCATTTCCACCCGCCAGTCCCACATCGGCATGCCGTGCTTCGCCAGGACCGTTGACCACGCATCCCATAACCGCTACCGTGATAGGCTTGTCCACACTCTTCAGCAGTTCCTCCACCTGACTGGCCAGGGGGATCAAACTGATCTTGGTACGCCCACAGGTAGGACAGGCAATCAGCTCCGGCCCATCCCGTAGCAGACCTACTGCCCGAAGAATATCCTTTGCAACGGTAACCTCCTCCACCGGATCTGCGGTGAGGGTAACCCGGAAGGTATCGCCGATCCCACGGGCCAGTAACCCCCCAATTCCGACTGCGGATTTCATCGTCCCCATACGGGCCGTCCCCGCCTCGGTGACCCCCAGATGGAGCGGATAAGTACCGGTCTTACTCATTAACTCATAAGCCGCCATGGTCACCGGCACACTGGAAGATTTTAGAGAGACACAGATATCCTCAAAACCAAATCGCTCCAGCAAACGGATGTGTCCTTGGGCGCTCTCCACCAAGGCCTCGGCCGTAGGACCGCCGTATTTTGCCAACAGGTTCTTTTCCAAAGAACCTCCGTTGACCCCAATACGAATGGGCACACGGTTGGCTCTACACGCCTCTGCCACAGCACGCACCCTATCCTCACCACCAATATTTCCCGGGTTAATCCGAATCTTATGAATGCCTCCCTCCACTGCAGCCAAAGCCAGCCTATAATCAAAGTGAATATCGGCCACCAAAGGAAGGGGACTACCATCCCTTAGGGCTGGAATGGCTTTGGCTGCCGCCATATCCGGCACAGCTACCCGGACAATGCTGCACCCTGCTGTGGCCAAAGCCTTAATTTGATCCAAGGTGCCCTCCACATCGTGAGTCACGGTATTGGTCATAGATTGAATGGACACGGGGGCTCCTCCCCCTACGGACACACCCCCAACGTTGATCTGTCTGGTCATCAAATCCTCTCATCTCCCTTCTAAATTAAACTAGGTAAAATCTAAATGAAATTCTAGGCGACAATTCTCCACACATCGCCCACAGCCACCACCACCATAAGAGCCAGCAGCAGCACAAATCCCACAGTATGGATATAGCCTTCGTACTTTGGATCAATCCGCTTACGGGCCACGAGGAAAAAGAGACTATTTATCACC
This sequence comes from Oscillospiraceae bacterium, assembly GCA_045543215.1. Taxonomy (GTDB): domain Bacteria; phylum Bacillota; class Clostridia; order Oscillospirales; family Oscillospiraceae; genus DXYV01. The sequence continues at coordinate 479 of JAZQMD010000181.1, read as the reverse complement.
ACAAAGAAAATACGTCCCCCATCCAGGGCCGGAATCGGCAGCAGGTTCATAACCGCCAGATTGACAGCGATGAATGCAGCAAAAAACAACACGTTCTTAACTCCCGCAGCTACCGTCTGGGATTGGGCCCCCACCGAGCTGATCGTATCCACAATACCGATGACTCCCGACATTTCCTTAATTCCTACCTGTCCATGAATCAAATCAGACAAGCTCAGCCGCACTAACCGTACAAAATTCATAGTCTGGTTCCAGCCCAGGCTCAGTCTATCCAGGATCGTGGCATCCCGCCGAACAAAAATCAGTCCGTACCGCTGGGCGCTTACGCCCTCATACTCGTACTCAGCAAGGCTGAGGGGAATGTCTTCCAGCGTCAACTTTTCCCCGTTGCGGCGCACCACCAAATCCACCGGTCCATCTGCCCTACTAAGAAGCAAAGTTACATCATAAGTCGGATCGTAGCCATGTCGTTCTGTGAG
>JAZQMD010000180.1:0-4163 GCA_045543215.1 Oscillospiraceae bacterium | reverse complement strand
CTTAACCTTTCCGTTAATTTCCATTGAGTCCACCAACGTAGTGATGCCGTACCGCTCAGTGAGGAACTGATAGGATGCAGCTGGAGTGACATGCTGGGCTACCAGCTTGGTAGCAATCGTATTAGTGGAATTGGTAATCCCCGACAGAACAGTGGTCAGGCCCTTATAGCGTCCGTTGTCATTTCTCGGCCACGGCTTACCGTCAAGCTCCTTATAGGGAGAGTCATCAATAATAGTGGCCGGAGTAACCAGTCCCATCTCAATAGCCGGACTGTACCCTGCCAGGGGCTTGATGGAGGAGCCTGGTTGGCGAGGACTCTGCGTGGCATAATTTTGCCATAGATTGCCTGTTTTTTCTCCCATCTGTCCGGCCATGGCTACCACATAACCCGTATCGTTATCCACAATGGTGATGGCCGACTGCATCTGCTGTCCATCATTGGAAGTATAGGGTAAGTTGTCCAGGTTGTTATAAACCTCGTCCACACAAGCCTGCACCCGGGGGTCGAACGGCGTGTAAATAGCCAAGCCGCCACCATAGACAATGTCATAAGCCAGTTCTGCACTAACGTGCTGCTCATTTACCAGGTAATCCTTTACCTCAGAGACTACCTGCTCTACATACCAGGAATAGACATTGGAGGTAGCCATCTCTTTATCATCAAAGACAAAATCCAACTCCTGGGCAACCGCTTGGTCGTGCTCCTCCTGGGAAATCATCCTCAGTTCCAACATTTTGCCCAAAATGAGTTCCTGTCGATATTTGTTCCACTGTCTACTGGTCCACGCCTCCCCGGTGCTAGTTTTTATCACCACGGAAGATTCTGGCCCATAAATGGAAGGATTGTTGGTAATGGCAATGATTGAAGCGGCCTCGGCCAGAGTAATCTCAGAAATTTCCTTCCCAAAATAGTATCGGGAAGCGGTAACAATGCCATAGTTTTTTTTGCCCAGGTAAATCCGATTGAGATACCATGTGATAATGTCGTGCTTTTCATAATTTTTCTCAAATTCCAGCGCGTTAAAAATTTCACCAATCTTTCGCGTAACGGTCACGTCATCCTGGCCCGTAAGGTTTTTGATCAGCTGCTGGGTAATGGTAGATCCGCCTGAAATATCGTTGCCCAAGAACATATCCAGCACAGCACGGCCTGTCCGCCGCCAATCAATGCCCGGATGCTCCCAAAACCGTTCATCCTCAATGGCCACAGCAGCATCAATAAAATATTTTGGGATATCACCGTAATCAATCCAAAGCCGGTTTTCATTGCCGTAAAGGGTCGTCAACTCTATATATTGCCCGGTCTCTCTGTCGGTATAATAAATAACCGAGCTCTCATTCAGGGTGTATTGACTCAAATCCAATCCAGAATTAGGAATAATCACCGTTTTTATATAAAAGGTAGCGTAAAGGGCCAAAAAACAACCGGTGACAACGCAGATAAGCAACAGGGTGACCAGAGCCTGGAAAATACGGTTGATAAAAATACGGGTGGTTAGCTGCCGCTTCCGTCTGCTCTCATCCAATCTCCGCTCTCCGTTTTTACCCGACTGAGATCCGTGGCCATTGTTGTGTTCCCATGTAGACAAATCGAACACCTCCTGGTGTTTCAAGGCAAAATCAATAAGGTAAGAAAATTTAAGCCTACTCTTATTTTTCACAGTATAGCACAGTTTACTCCATTTTGTCCACCCCGAGGCATTTCCTCTTTTCATTATCATAAATGAGTATATTGTAAATATATTTTAAAGGATTATTTTGTAATTTTGCATATCCCCCTTGCATTTTTCTCTCTCCCAAGTTACAATGATGACAATGAAGCTGCCTTTGCTGCAGCCCTACCTGCGTCAAAGGCCCATTAGGTAAAGGAGGCATGGGGTATGAGCACGGATTACGGCTCCGATTTCATCTCGGTTACCGACGAAGAAGGCAATGAATTTGAATTGGAGCATTTGGGCACACTGGAACGAGATGGGATTATCTACATGGCCTTCGTCCCGGCTGATAAGGACGAGGACGACGAGGAGTTTGGTATGATTATTCTCCAGGTAGTTCGTGAAAACGATGAGAATTTGCTTGCTGACGTGGATAACGAACAATTGCTGCTTAGTCTTTACGACCAATTCATGGAGGAGCCCTTCAGCGATGAGGAAGAGGAGGATTGACCCTCATCCCCTGTCCGCTTTGGACATATAAAGCATTTCCCTGCCCGGTGCGTGAGGGGTCCTTTTAAACCCACATCTTAGATAAGGGATGCCCACCTCGCTCCGTGGATCGCAGGCCTCCCGGCCCGGGCTCTGCCCCTGGTTGGACGTTGGAAGCACTGAAACGGCGCGGGAGCGACCCACCTGCATACAAAAGTGCAGGTTTTAATCGGGTCCCCACGGCCAAGGCGGGGTAGATTTTAATTTCACCCGCCCTCCCTAGGGAGGGCGGGTTTCTTATTTCCAAAATTCCTACGCAATGGTCCTTCCTCCCACAGGGCAAACCCCGGTGTACTATGGAGTTTTGCAATTTTGTAAACAATTCGCCCCGAAACGCCCCGAATAGTGTTTTTCTTCTTGCAAGCACCGGTTAAATCATGTATAATACCGCAGTATGACAACAATGAGAGGACTGATTTCATGAGTGCATCTCGGGAAAAGAAGCAGCGTCAGGGCGGCAGCTCTCCTGACAAGGGCCTGACTGCCCAGCAGAAGGCTAACGCCGCCAAGCGCAAAACCATACAATACACTGTCATCGGCGTGGTGTGCGCCATCCTGGTCGCCGCATTGCTTATCTGGGACAACGGCTTTATCCAGCGGGGGATTACTGCCGTTACGGTAGGCAATACCGACTATTCTACCGCCGAGGTCAGCTACTATTACCACAATAATTATCAAAGCACCCTCATGATGGCCCAGTATGGTATGGTCACCTACGACACCGCCAAGTCACCTGAGGCGCAGGTATATTCCACCGATGCAGAGACCGGTGAAACCACAACCTACGCCGACTATTTCCGTCAGAGTGCCCTGGATCAACTGGTTTCTATTACTGCCCTGTATGAAGCCGCTGTAGCCGAGGGATACAGCGAGGCTGACGTAAAGGAAACCGTGGATCAGGAGATCCAATCCATGGCGGAGACTGCCAAAACAAATGGGTACGCATCCTTCAAGCAGATGCTGGTTGCCTACTACGGGAAGCTGGTCACCCCTTCGGTCTATCGGGATATTGTTACCCGCCAGGCCATTACCGAACTGTATCAAAGCGACTATAGCGATTCTCTGTCCTTTACTGATGATGATCTTTCCGCCTATTATGATGAACACGCTGATGATTTGGACACCTATCGGTACAGCTATCTGTATTACACCCCTGCCGAGGTGGAAACCATTGATGCAGAAGGTAACCAGCTGTCAGAAGAAGACATTGCCGCTGCCAAAGAAGAGGCTATGGCTGCCGCCAAGGCAACTGCCGATGCCGTATCTGCCAGCCTGAAAGAGGGCAAAGACTTGAACGCCGTTCTAACTGAGCAGGAGCCCGCCACCAGCAGCTTGGATGAAGTTAATCAGGGAGCAGCAAATCTTAATGAATCTCTGGCAGCCTGGCTGAAAGATCCCTCCCGTCAAGCTGGAGACATCGGCGTGATAGAATATGAGGGTTATGGCTACTATGTGGCAGTTTTTGAAGATCGTTACCTGGATGAAACTCCCTCCGCCAACGTACGCCACATCCTGGTTAAGGCCGAACTTACCCAAGACGACCCCAATACTGAGGAGGACGAGTCCTCCTCAGTACCAACCGATGAGCAGATGGCAGCCGCTAAAGCGGAGGCTGAAAGCCTCCTTAGCCAGTGGAAGTCTGGCGAGGCTACCGATGCCTCCTTTGGCGCCCTGGCTGACGAGCATTCTGAAGACGGTCGGGATGAGGAGGGTAACCTGCTCTCCCCCGGCGGTTTGTATGAAAATGTCTACGCTGGCAATTTTGTTACTAATTTTGACACATGGCTCTTTGATGGCCTTGTCCGTAAACCGGGGGATACCGACATTATTGAAAACAACGGTGATGCCGGTTACTATGGCTACCATGCTGTCTACTTTTCAGGCTACAACGATGGAGACTTCTCCTGGAAGGTCGGTGTTCGTGATACTCTGACCAACGAAGCTATAACCCAATGGCA
>JAZQMD010000179.1:0-2306 GCA_045543215.1 Oscillospiraceae bacterium | reverse complement strand
GCGATTCCATTAGCTCCTACGGCAGCTGTTGAACAGCTTCCTGATGGGGCGAAAGTATCCATCACTGATAGTAGCGGCACTACCACGGCTGTTATTAAAGACGGTGCTGTGGGGCCTTATTATGAGCCTTACTTTGTGGGCGATTATCTGCACTTTACCAATAGCGCCAACCTCCCCAACCCAGAAAGGTATTACGTAAGAGGGCCAAAAGGTGATAAAGGCGATAAGGGTGCTACAGGCGATCCAGGTATTCAAGGTATACAGGGAGAGCAGGGTGTAAAAGGTGATACTGGGGATATAGGTCCTAGAGGGCCGCAAGGTATTACTTTTACGCCTCATATCTCAAGCTCTTTTGTCTTGTCCTTTACTAATGATGGAGATCTCCCAAACCCTGAGGCCGTTTCTATAAAGGGGCCTAAAGGCGATACTGGGGAGAAGGGCGACCAGGGTATTCAGGGAGAGCAAGGACTTCAAGGCATTCAGGGTATTCAGGGTATCCAAGGCCCTGAAGGTCCCCAAGGAGAACGAGGCCCGCAAGGGTTTACTTTTACTGCCCATATCTCCAGTAGTGGCATCCTATCATTTACGAACGATGGAGGGCTTGAGAACCCTCCTGCAATATCTGTTATAGGACCGCAAGGTCCTCAAGGTGTTGAAGGGCCGCAGGGTCCTCAGGGAGTGCCTGGAGATCCTGGACCAAAGGGAGATACTGGAGAAGTGGGCCCACAAGGTCCGCAGGGCCCGCAAGGAGAGACCGGTCCTACAGGGCCTACCGGTGCTACTGGCCTCGAAGGCCCGCAGGGTATCCAGGGGATACAGGGTGAGCAAGGTCCGAAAGGCGATACTGGCGAACAAGGTCCTCAAGGCCCCCAAGGACCAGAGGGACCTCAAGGCCCTCAAGGTCCAGAAGGCCCCCAGGGACCAAAAGGCGATCCTGGTGTAGTGGATACTAGCAATCTAATCACCAGAGACGAGTATGATCTCGGCTTTGATGGAGGTTTTATAAATGGCGACTAGTAAGGTTCTCAAGCCGCGGCGCGGTAGTACTACAGAGCACGCCACTTTCAAAGGGCAGGCTTTTGAGATCACTTTTGATACAGACAAGAAGACGATAGTGGCGCATGACGGTCTTACTATGGGAGGTTTCCCTCTAGCCCACGAAGCAGCCATTACCGAAACTGATGAGGCACTGAGAGCTCTTATAGAAGAGAAGGTCTCTGAAGTCGAAGGTGTGTCTTCTAGCGAGCTGAGAGCCTTAGAAACCGCTCTTAGAGGACTCATAAACAACAATGCTCAGCAGCAGGCTGCGAAGGATGCTGATCAAGATAATGTTGTAACTGCCCTCGATTCTGCGCTCCGCGCCCTCATTGCGAAGTATCTGCCGCTGGCGGGCGGGACGATGTCGGGGCCCATAATTATGTCCGAAAATCTGTTAGCACGCCGCACTGTTGACAACGAAGTTGTTGTCATACGCGGTGGTTCAGACGGGACAAGCGCATCTATCCAAATCTCCGGCAAAAACCACTCTCTGCCTGGTTGGATAGCTCTCGCGGCAAAAGACGGCGAGAACACTAATAACCTCACTGTTCAGCCAAACGGCAAGGGGACGCTGAATGGCCATGACATTCTTACCTCGGCGGGGGGCACGCTGACAGGTTCTCTTGAGGGGACTGGTGCGAAGTTCAATGGTAATGTTTCCGTTCGTAGTCTGTTGCGCGGTGATGAAGCAGGCACGCTGCTAATTGGCGTTGGTTCTAATTACGACACGAGTCCCAGCGTTGTCCTATACGGCAGGCAGCGTGGCGATGCACTCGCTGGATTAGCGATTCTAAACGCGACAAAAGAATCTGGTGGCACTGCTGGCTTGGCGATGCACCCCGATGGTCATGCAGGCATACCCAGCGGCCGTCTGATGTGTACAACTACTGATTTTGTGTACATCGCGGCCGATCCAGGAAATCCTATTTCTATTCCGAGCGGCGGCACATGGCGATACTTTTATGTTCAGTCCACCTCGCGACTGGGGGCTTGTCTGGGCGTGAATTATGGACAGATTGCTGGTGGCTCTTCGCTGAATGCAAATGAAAATTACCGCTTTGGCATAGCTTGGCGTATCGCATAAGGAGAGTTTATGAGTGCTGAGGATATTTTTCTCAAGTTTAACCTTAGTAAGATTGTCAGACGTGTTGCTGATGGGTCGTATGTTGTTGAGCTAAACGGCCTGCCGTATCATGTACCTAACCACACCGATGAAGGAAAAGTTTTTGCTAGGCTTGATGCTTACGCTAAAGAGCATCCCGAAGCGG
>JAZQMD010000178.1:0-9525 GCA_045543215.1 Oscillospiraceae bacterium | reverse complement strand
TTTTCCCCACCATCTGGCCCGGGTAATGATTCTGGAACAAATATACCGGGCGTGTAAGATCAACGAGGGGGCCTCGTATCATAAGTAGCGCTAAATTCCACTCCCCTGGATGGGGAAGCAGAATTGGATAAAATTGATGGGAGGAGATATTGTGGGTTATCAGGCTATGTATGAAAAGTGGAAAGAAAGCCCTGCTCTGAGTAACAGCGAGCGGGAAGAGTTGCGGGCCATTGCCGGGGATGAAAAGGAAAAGGAGAGCCGCTTTTTTGGACCCCTGGAGTTTGGTACTGCCGGTCTGAGGGGAATTATGGGAGTGGGACTTAATCGGATGAATATCCATGTAATCCGACATGCGACCCAAGCCTTTGCCCAGGTCATTTTGGAGGAGGGGGAGCAGGCGGCTGCCCGGGGGGGGGCGGGGTGCTTTGACTGCCGCAACAATAGTGGGGAGTTTGCCCGTGCCGCCGCTGGGGTTATGGCGGCCAATAATATTCCGGTGCGAATTTTTAAGGAACTGAGGCCAACACCGGAGCTTTCCTTTGCCGTACGGGAATACGGCTGTATTGCCGGTATCAATGTCACGGCCAGTCATAATCCAAAGGAATATAATGGCTATAAGGTATACTGGTCGGATGGGGCCCAACTACCGCCCCGCCATGCTGAAGCGGTTGCAAAGAAAATGGAGGAAATTGATATTTTTGACGGCGTGCGCTTCATGCCTTTTGAGGATGCCTGCAAGGCTGGGCTGGTCATCTTAATGGGGGAAGAGACTGACGAAAAGTTCTTGTCCCACGTCATGGCCCAGGTGAATGACCGGGCTTGTGTGGAGAAGGTGGCCGACAATTTTAAAATGGTATACACACCCTTTCATGGAACCGGTTATCGCCTCATTCCTGAGGCTTTGAGGCGCCTGGGTATGAAGCATGTGCTGTGCGAGCCGCGTCAGATGGAAGTGGACGGTAACTTCCCGACGGTGGACTCTCCCAATCCGGAAAATCCCGATGGATTTTATTTGGCTGTGGAGCTGGCCAAACGGGAGGGAGCTGATTTTATTCTGGGTTCCGATCCTGATGCTGATCGGGTGGGAATCATGGTACGTGATTGCCGTGGAGAGTATGTGACCATTTCTGGCAATCAGACAGGTGTTCTGCTGTTGGATTACCTGATTGGAGCAAAGCGGCGCTCTGGAACCATGCCGGAGAACCCGGTGGCCTTGAAGACCATCGTTACCACCGAGATGGCTCGTAAAGTAGCCGAAGCCAACGGAGTTGCCTGCTACGATACCTTTACAGGATTTAAATTTATGGCAGAGAAGAAGAATCAGCTGGAGGATGCAGGTCAGGGGAAGGTTATCTTCTCTTACGAGGAGAGCTACGGCTATATGATCGGTGATTTTGTCCGGGATAAGGATGCAGTAACTGCCGCGCTTCTTCTTACTGAGATGGCTGCATGGTATTATGACCGGGGTATGACCCTCTATGATGCTTTAATGGCCTTGTTTGAAAAGTACGGCTGGCACAGTGAGAGGACGCTCAACCTGGTAATGCCTGGACTGGAGGGAATGGAAAGGATGAAGCAACTTATGGCTGGGCTGCGGCAGAAGCCTCCTGCTCAAATTGGGGGTGTAAAGGTGCGAGTACGCAAGGACTATCAGGATGGCAGTAATCTGGAAGTAGATAGTGGTAAGTGCTCTACCATGGAGTTGTTTGGTTCTAACGTGTTACGCTACGAGCTGGCCGATGGGACGACCATTTTAGTGCGACCCTCGGGTACTGAGCCAAAAGTAAAGGTCTATATTTTGGCCCAGGGAGAGAGTAAGGAGAGCTGCGATGAGAAGGTAGATCAGTATGCTGCCTGGGCTGAGAGTTTGAAAGCGTAAAATAAAATATCTCCGGCGTTCCATTGGGATGCCGGGGATATTTTTTATTTATCTGTTTAGTAGAATTTTCCCACGCTTTAAAAGCTTGAGGTAGATGTGATCCATCTCCCATTCGTTTGTTAGTTCAGTGAGCCGCTCTGCCGGGAGCCATGCAACATCGGTGTTTTCCCCCTGTCGGAAGGAAAGGGGATCGGAGTCATCGGCAACCAGAAGGTAGGATACGTTCAGATGTTGGTGTGGAGCCACATATTTTCCGTTTTTCACATGTCCCCACACAGGAAGGATATCCAGGGATGCGATTTGGTTGAATAGGGGGTGGATGTGGACTACACCGGTCTCTTCCCGGGCCTCCCGTAGGGCCACACAAAGCAGATCGGGATTACCATCGGCATGACCGCCGGGCCAGGCCCATACCTTATAAATGTTATGGTGGGCCATAAGCACCTTTGTCCCATCGCCATTGAGTACAAAGCCAGAACTGGTAATATGGGCATACTCATTTTGTCGGGTGAGTATCGTGTCCGGATATTGGTTTATGTATTCCAGGATAATGCGCTGGTCAGTCTCTTCCTGCTCGTCCTTTGGAAGGTAGGCCTGGATATGGCTGGCGTACATCAGATATCCCTCCTGGCATAGGTGGTATAATGATAAAATAGGCCGTTTTGCTCTACAGGAGTGGATTCTTGGACAAGACTCCACTCTGGGGCAGAATCCAGGTTGGTTAACCAGACATCGGCGGGGAAGGATGCGTGGATCTTGGTTACGTAGGCAATGGAACAATGGGGGAGAAGGGCCTGATATACCGAGGCTCCACCAATAACTACGCTATTTTCCGGAGCCACTTGTAGCAATTCCTCAAGGCAGCGGAATACCCGTGCCCCTTCTGGGGAGAAGGTAGGGTTTGTAGATAAAATGAAATTATCCCGACCTATTAAGGGTTGACCGCCGGGGAAGGTGGCCAGGGTCTTACGACCTAGGATAACCGCCCTTCCCAGAGTTAGGGACTTAAACCGTTTTAGGTCCTCCTTTAAATAGACCGGTTGTCTACCATCCTTGCCAAGGGCCCAATTTTCATCTACCGCCGCAATGAGTTCCATAGCATGTCTCCTTTTAATACGCATACGTCCCTAAATGCCAATTTTATTAAAAACATAGTAGCATAGAATAAAGATTTCAGCTAGTGCAATTTTGTAGCAGCATAGTAATCTGCTGCTGTAAGGACTGGTTTAAAACAAAAGAAATCATTATAAAATTATGTAGTAGAAAGGGTTAAGCTCGGCGCAGGGACAAAGAGATAACCCTTTCCCCATGCCGTTTGAATAAAGCGATGTTCCGGACAGGCTGTATCAAGCTTTTGACGCAGCCGTGCCATACATACCCGCACCGTCTGGACAGAGTCCAGATAGGCCATTTTCCATACTTGTTGATAAATACGCTCTGGAGAAAACGGCTCCCTGTCGGAAGTGGCAAGCAGGAGTAGAATGTCAAACTCATTGCCGGTGAGAGACACGAGCCGACCGTTGATGGTTACCTGACGGCTAGCCGTGTCGATTGTCATAGGTGGAAAGTGGAGGATATTTGCGTTTAAATCATGATTGCGTCCACGGCGTAGCCGCGCTTCTACGCGGAGCAACAGCTCCTTTAGGTCATAGGGCTTAGTCAGATAGTCATCTCCACCTACGGCAAAGCCCCGGTAAAGGTACTCCTGCCCCGTCAGACAGGTAAGAAACAGCACAGGGGTATCGGTGCGGGTTTTGAGTTCTTCACACAAATCAAATCCCTCCTCTCCCGAAGACAGGAGAATATCCAGAACGATACAGTCCACTGTTTTATGATCCAGGATGGACAGGGCGGACACCCTGTCCGTAGCAACTGCAGTTTCATAACCGTGACGCTGGAAATAAGCGCTGTTAATTGTCAGAAGGTTTTTATCGTCATCCACAAAAAGGACACAAGCCATAACGATACCTCCTCCAAGAAAGTCTAAAATTGTTTTTTATTCTACCACATACGCATCTCCTTTGCTTGGAATAAACATAACAAATGATAACACTTTTCTATTTCCACTGAAATGATTTTTCAGATTTAATATAATTGGTGCTCTAAAGAGGATCGAAAGTAAATCTACTGTTACTGTTATTACTGTCCTAGCAGAAGCTGACAGCAAAATGAATAGAAAAGGAGGAAAGATCATGAAGAGATTGAGGAGGATATTAAACTGGGGCGCGATCCAATCTCTAAGGAGAGCTCTTGGAGGAAAAATGCTTGCCAGACGAGGTATAAGTTTGCTACTTAGCCTATGTATTATGGGTTCCCTACTGCCTACTCAGGTTTTGGCGGTAAAATTGGAGCAAAACAACGTCCAAAGCCATTCTTTTACCGATGTGGACAAGGACAGCTGGTACAATGGAGCTGTGCAATATGTATGGGAGCGCGGGTTCTTTTCCGGAACTGGCGACAATACTTTTGATCCGAACGGGACCATGACCCGCAGTATGTTTGTGACCGTTCTTGGCCGTATGGCTGGGGTGGACACGAAGGCATACAGTGGACAGTCCGCATTCCAGGACGTTTCAATGGACAAATATTATGCGCCTTATGTGGCCTGGGCGGCAAAGCATGGTATTACCACCGGGACAGATAATGGAATGTTTTCTCCCGATGCCCTAATTAGTCGCCAGCAGATGGCGGCCTTCCTGGTGCGCTATTTTGATACCTTTGGCGTAAAATATAATACAAATGCAAATATTACCGCAGTTCCTGCTGACCTAGATATCGTGGCGGACTGGGCAAGGGACCCAGTGTGTAAGCTTTGGGAAACTGGGCTGCTCAACGGCGATGGTGTCAATTTTAATCCAAACGGCAACGCGACCCGCGCTCAGGCGGCAACGCTTTGTATGCGTGCGGATGAAGCGGTAAAAGCCTGGTATAAAGAACCGGGCGTTCCAGCAAATCCGAGAGGAACAACAAGCGTGGTCGCACCAACGGAAGGATCTACTTTAAGCGGTTTTTCAGAGGAATCTGTAACCAGATACTATGAGGTGCAGTTTGCCTTAGGTGAGGGTCAGGATGCAACGGATCTTACCCTGCCCGAAACCAAGACTTACGTCTCTGGGACCATAATTACAGAACTACCCACGCCCTACCAGCGCGGTAGTGTTTTCCTGGGGTGGTATTATGACGCGGCACTGACCGATCAGGTAGAAACTACTGATACTGTTACCCACAATATGACATTGTATGCCAGGATGGCTAAGGTTGAGGATAAACCCTTTCTGGAGAGCCCCAGCTACCGCACCAAAACTGATGTAGGAACTGACTTCACCTTTCAGGTCAAGGCAGACTCTGAGCAGGAGGTCCGGGATGCACTGACGATTACCCAAATTTCTGCCAATAACACGGTGCTGACTGATATCAGCATTACCAGTGCTGGAAATGGGATTTACACTGTGGCAGGCGGCTACGTTGAAGGCCATACCTATCAGGCAAGTCTGGATAAATCCAGCAATGTTGTGTTCCTTTTAGATGGTGAAGAGCAGCCGGTCAGCGTGGACGACTTGAACTTTATCACGGCAAAGGAACATATATTGAATCTGGATCTGGAGGACAGTGTCAAGTACATTCCAAAGTCCAGTGTCAGCAACATGAGTGAGGGGTTGACAGGCTTATTCAATGTCTCCATGGGCAATGGAGCGGATGGTAGTATTAAGACGGTAGAGGACAACGGATCCTTTACATACACCGGGCCAAAGACCCTCGCCGTGGGTGATACGGTTGCTATTTACACCGGTACGAAACCAGACATGCGTACCATGACTACCGACAACGATTCTGTGGCCTATGTAAACATTACTGCAGTGGATGGTACTACATACTCTTACACTACTGCAGATGTCTCAGATGTACTGGATACCCCTGATGTTCTGCCAGTGAGTGTCGATTCAGATACCAATCCCGGCGATGGAAATGTTCTTACCGTGGACAAGTCCGTCCTGGACTTTTCTCACGATAAATACGCTGCAATGAGGCTGGACTCCCAGACTACCTTAAATGTGGGTGACTTTATCGCATTTTATGAAGGTGGTTTTGGAAGTCATGATGCTAATGTGACCTCCTATGTGGAGATCACCGGCCTAGCTCTGGAACAAGATAAATATACCGTTACTTATAAGCCTACAACGCTTGATACAGTCATGGCCGCAATGGACATTCATAATACCCGTACGGAAAAAATCGAGATGACCGAGGCGGAGATTGCAACAATGGAGGCTGATATCGAGTCACAGGCTATTGACAGCGGTTTTGTGGAGAAGGCGGTCAACTATCTGGCGGCTGTTGCACTGGAGACTGACGGTTTCCGGCAACTAAGTGAGGATGTGAATATCAAAAGTTTCTTTGCCACTACCGATGAGGTACTGGCCTTCTCTCCCAGAAGTGCTGGCAGTTCCAAGGGAAATGTGAAAATTACTGAAAAGACAGTTAATGCCAATATTAAGGCGGGTACAAATGCACTGGAACACTTTAAGGACAGTGCCGGTGGTATTCGCGCTGAGTTAACAGTCGGTTTTAAGTTGGAGGTCAAAGCCTCTGAGGGTTCGGCGAACAAGATCGTGATCTCTGTTAATGCTGCATTTGAGCAGGAATTGCTGCTGGGGATCAATGTAAGCGGTGGCGCTATCTGGAAATGGGCGTGGATATTCCCTTACGTTTATGACTATCAGCTGAACGCCAACTTTGATGTAGGCACTTACACCGGAATTGCTGTTACGGCCACCATGTCCACCTCCGGTGGGGATGAAGCTGGGACTGAGGCTGAAGGAGGAAGTGAAGACGATGGCAACTTCCTGAACTTTGAATGGGGAACCAGTCTGGGCGGCAATGAAAATAATGACCAGGGCAGCAACCAGACCAATAACAACGAAGATGAGAGTGATCCTATCGTCAACATTGGGAAACAAATTGAGGATCTAATTAACGCTAAACAGCAGTTTTTTGGTGAGAATATTGAGGAAACCGGAGAAGGAGAGGACTCCATTTACGGCAGTCTGCTGGAGCAGTATGCCAAAATGATGGAGGGGGCAGAAAGCAGCTGGATCGAACTAGTTCGTGAAGAGATTTTCAATAAAGAAGGCTCTGTGGATCCTTACCATATCCTAGTCTATGGAGTCAGTGCAGACTTTGTGGTGGCTGCTAATGTGTACGTGACCCTTGGTATGACCTTTGAATATGCCAATGCTAAGCGCTACAACTTCTCCCTGCTGCTCTTCCAGAAGCAGAGCACTCATGAAACCATTGACCTGGAAACCGAGCATTACGAGTTTATTTTCTATGTCATGGGTACGTTAGGGATTCGTGCCGGCATTGAATTTGAGCTTGCTGTAGGGCTATTCTCATTAAAGCTGGATAGTATCGGAATCACAGCGGAAGCCGGTGCATACGCCCAATTATGGGGTTACTTTTATTACAAGCTGGCATGGAAGAGAGGCTCTAACCAGGAGCAGTTCTACGCTGGTGCCATGCATTTTGAGATTGGAATCTACCTAGATATTAAATTTAAGGCTCAATTATTTAGTAGTGAAGCGCTGACCTATAAGCCAACGTTATATGAAAACCAGTGGCCGCTATTTACTGTGGGTGAAAGAGAAAATGTCTACGACTTCAATTATGATGAAGATGAGGAGCTTTTGACTTATGAATTACAGACGGTCAAGACCCTCGTACTACCCAAATCTCTGTTTGATATGCGGTACATGGATCTACAAACGGGCGAACTGTATGGCGCAGATGCAGATGATCCAGAGAAGAACCCGGCCGCACATTACGATGATGCTACAGAAAGCCGTTTTAATATCACTTTCTCCAATCCAGCATTTTCTTACAATCCAGATGGAAATATCGTGACGGTCACACCATCTTCCACTTCCGTTTCAGAAAAATGTGAGATGACAATCACCTGGAGGCACGGTACGCTGGACTTCACTTCCCTGCCGATCAGTCGGACTATCACGATTATATGGAGTGATCCATCGAATGCGCGTTATATTAATTTTAACAGTATGGGCGGCAGTAGCGTAGAGATGCTGTCTACTGCTGCAGGTGTACCGATCTCCGCTCCGCCTGATCCTGTCAAGGAGGGTTATACCTTTGGCGGTTGGTTTGAAGACGCAAATTGCACCCGGCCGTTCACTTTCCCAGGAGCTATGCCTAACTACGCCGGACCAAATCATGGCATTACAGTGTATGCCAAATGGAATCCTGCTATGAACTCTTATAAGGTGGAGTATTATACTGAGCAGCTGAATGGGACATACGCTCTGACGAATTCCCTGACTAAGGAGGGGTATACAGGTAGCCCTACAAGTGCTGATATCAATGCCCCAAAGGGTTTTGTTTATAACAGTGGGAAATCCACAACAAACCAAACCATTGCCCACAACGGCTCCACTGTAGTGAAGGTGTATTATGACAGGAATCAATACAACCTGACGTTTTCCTATGGAGCTGGCTACACCAGTGATCGAAATCCTGACTTGGTCTATGAAAATATTAAGTACGGTGCATCAATCCATACCCCAACCATAAACCTGAGAGGCTATATGTTTGATGGATGGACTGATTCTGTGGCGGTTACCATGCCTGCTGGTAATACTACTTACATAGCAAAATGGAAGCCAGCCCCCAACACTCCCTATCGGGTAGAACATTACCAACAGAGTGTCAACGGTAGCAGCTATGCGCTGAGCCTCGTTGAACAAAAAACAGGACAAACGGGTGCAAGCGTCAATGTGACTGATCTGAAACGTGATGGTCTGGTGGGCTTGACTTACGTACGGGCTAGTGTCAACGGTGTGGAAGTGACTTCTACCAAGATCCCTGCTGATGGAAGGTTGGTTATTAAGCTATACTATGACCGCAACAGCTATCAGGTCACCTTTAATTCCCAGGGAGGTTCTCCTGTGAATGCTCAGACTGTCCGTTACGGTGCACATATCACCGAACCGGGAGCCCCCACCAGACAGAACTATGTTTTCGCTGGTTGGCACAAAGAGAAGGAATGCATAAATCAATTTGACTTTAACTCTGAGACAATGCCTGCTCATGACTTGACCCTGTATGCCAAGTGGACGGTGGGAGCGGGGACCAAGTTGACCGTAAGTTTTAACAGTAAGGGGGGAAGTTCAGTTCCAAGCCAGTCCGTAGAGTACGGCAAAACGGCGACAAAACCAAACGATCCTACCAGGATTGGCTGTACCTTTAATGGCTGGTACAGTGATCCTGACCGGACTATACCGTATGATTTCGGCAATACACCAGTTACCGGAGATATCACGCTTTATGCAGGATGGATATTTAACCAATATACTGTAACTTTTAACGCTGGCCCCGGTACACTGGCTGATGGGAAGAAAAGTAAAACCGTCATTTATGGCGGAAGTTACGGCGATTTGCCTACACCCACTTATAGTGGATACAACTTTACTGGCTGGTACACAGCAGAGCAGAACGGTACGCAGGTTACCGCCAGAACTTATGTGAATAAGGCGGAAAATCATATTTTGTACGCCCGGTGGGTAAAGGCATAAGTAGTTGCTTATCTAATTGTAAAGGGCCTGCTTCTCCATTTTGAAGAAGCAGGCCCTTTTTTC
>JAZQMD010000177.1:0-14020 GCA_045543215.1 Oscillospiraceae bacterium | reverse complement strand
GCCCACACCCTGAACAACACCTGCGTGGCACCTCCCCGTATGCTTATTGCCTTGCTGGAAAATAACCTTCAAGCCGATGGTACAGTAAAGGTTCCAAAAACTCTACAGCCCTATATGGGTGGTAAAGAAATACTCACCCCAATAAGTTGAGTTAAATTAAGCCCACTCTTCTTTAACAAGAAAAGATGTGATTTTATGTCCATAAAGGAGAAAGGATAAAAGTTTTTTCTCCGAGAATTCAAAACCTTTATTGCCCGTGGCAATGTAATAGATATGGTGGTAGGTGTAATTGTAGGCAGTGCCTTATCAGTCAATGGCGCAACCATTACCTATGGAAATTTTTAAGCCAGCCTCAATTTTTTATTATGGCCCCGCTGATGTTTTGTATCATTAAAGCCATTAATTTTTTTCATCATAAAAAGAGGAGGTTACGACACCACCTCCTGAGCCCAATACACAAGAAAAACTGCTTGTTGAAATTCGGGATTTTCTTAAAGAAAAGAAGGTTAGATATTCCATGACCGAACAAGACCACAACCTAAATCAGGAATTTGGAAGTAAACCTTTATCCTACACTCCAGCCTCCTTTGAAAAACGGGTGGTTGCCTGGGTAGGAGTGGTTTATATGATCATGTTAGTACTTTCCCTCACTTATATGATTTCTACTGCTAAGATACTCACGGGAACAGCTTTCCTTCTCCTTCCACCCGCTGCGGTGGGCGTAGCCATCATCGCTATCTACCGCTACCGCCAGAGTAAAAGTGTCCAAGGACGCAATTTTACCCTGGCTCTGGTCTTCTTGTGTTTTGTGGCATTGGTCATGGGCCTGATACGTGGCATACCTAATTTACTGAGCAATTTTGGAATTTACCTAACTACCTTCCCGGTGCACATTTTATGAAGAAGCTTATTTCTAACGGCCTGGATGTCCTAGGCCTGACCCATCTTATTCCATCCGACAGCTCTGACAAGTTGGCCGAATATGGCCGCTTACTACTGGAAGGCAATCAGATCATGAACCTTACCGCCATTACCCATCCTAGTCATATAGCCAACTTACACATGTTAGACTGTGCCGCTTTAATAAAGCATGTGGATTTCCAAGGTCATTCCCTTATTGACATTGGAACCGGAGCTGGTTTTCCTGGCCTGGTATTGAAAATTTTAATTCCCTCTTTGGAACTTATCCTTTTGGACAGTCTACAAAAAAGGCTGGACTGGCTAGAAACAGTGATTGACTTCCTAGGCCTGAGCGGGGTACGAACTGTCCATGGTCGAGGAGAAGAAATTGCCCATCAACCTACCTTTCGCCAAAGCTTTGACTTCGCTACTGCCCGAGCAGTCGCTGACATGCGATTACTGGCCGAACTATGCCTCCCTTTTGTTCGACCCGGTGGACAATTTTTAGCCATGAAATCACTGGATAGTGAAGATGAACTTAACTCTGCAAATAAAGCAATCCACTTGCTTGGAGGACGCCTGGATCATATCTGGGATTACGAACTTCCAGCTGACGGCGTGTGTCATCGACTAATAGTAATTGAAAAAGTAAATGAGACACCTACAAAATATCCAAGACGCTGGGCCAAGCTTCGAAATTCCCCCTTATAATGTAAATCTTATTTTTAATGCTTAAATTTTTTAATATTTATGTTTAAATAATACAAATTAATATTGCCAACTTTGTAAATTTATGTTACAATTGTAACTGTAATAGACAGGGGGTAGGATATGGGTACCGCCATTATGGTCACATCTGGAAAAGGGGGTACAGGCAAGACCTCCATTACCGCTGGCGTTTCATCCTGTCTTGCTGCCTTAGGGTACCGGGTGCTGTGTGTAGATTTAGACATAGGGCTGCGTAACCTGGATATTGCCCTTGGCATGACCGACCGAGCATTAATGGACTTTACTGACGTAATGAATCGGCGCTGTTCTCTTTTAACTGGTGCAGTCGCCCAGCCTCAAATACGAGGACTCTATTTACTCACCGCACCTTTTCGGGTAGAAGATCTGGATCAGATCCGTTTTTGCCAGCTGATTCAAGATGCCAAAGAAAGCTATGACTTTGTTTTTTTAGACTCTCCTGCTGGTCTTGGAGAAGGCTTTCAGCTTTCCATGACAGCGGCTGACCGGGCTATTGTTGTCTCAGCCACCGAACCAGCCGCCTTACGAGATGCCCAACGGGCGGTGGGAGAGCTGTCTGGACGGGTAGGTGATCTGCACCTGGTAATGAATCGGGTAGACCCAAAATTGATACGCCATCTGCACACCACCATTGATGAGGCTATGGACACCGCTGGCCTCCCCTTACTGGGGATAGTTCCCGAAGATTCTACTGTGCTCATTGCTGCTACCAAAGGAATTCCTCTTGTACTCTGCTCCCACAAAGGGGCAGCTAGAGCCTATCTAAATATTGCAAAGCGGTTGCTGGGCCAGCGAGTTCCTTTAATGAAGCGTTGACCATGCAGCAACATTATACAAAAGAAAGGATGCTTTGTTATGACGATTGCGCTGATGAGCCACAATAACAAAAAAGAATTGATGGTACAGTTTTGCATTGCTTACTGCGGCATCCTCTCCAAGCATACCGTCTGCGCCACCAATACTACAGGTCGGCTAGTAGCTGAAGCCACCGGCTTACCGGTTCAACTTTTTCTTTCACATGCCCATGGTGGTAGCCAACAAATTGGTGCCCGCATCGCCTACAACGAAATTGATATGGTTCTTTTCTTTTCTGATCCCCATGCTACCGATCTGGATGCAGATTTAAACTATATTACTCGCCTTTGCGATCAGTATTCCATTCCTTTTGCCACCAACGCCGCTACGGCTGAAATGCTTATTCATGGTTTGGCCCGAGGAGACTTAGATTGGCGGGAAATTACTAATCCAAAAGCATCCCCCTTAAAGGTGTAAACATTTTTGCCTGTTTTAAGATAAGTTGGAACAAATCTTAAAGGTATCTCCAAAGAGGGGGGAAATTAAAATCCCCCCTCTTTATCCTGTTTTCTATCAATTTTTTTAAAAAAATTTGCCATGCACCCCTGCCCAATGGGGCATTTAAGTAAAAAAGGAGTTTTCATTATGGCAAAACAGAAGCCACGCACCCTGTCCGGCTTTATGGAGCTCCTGCCCGCCCGGCAGGTACAGCTGGAACGTATGATGGACATTTTACGTAAATCTTATTCCCTTTACGGATTTACTCCTCTAGATACCCCCCTTATTGAGGCCAGCGAGGTTCTCCTGGCTAAAGGAGGAGGGGAAACAGAGAAACAAATTTACCGCTTCACCAAAGGAGACACCGATCTCTCCCTGCGCTTTGATCTTACCGTCCCTTTTGCCAAGTATGTAGCACTTCACTACGGTGAACTCACTTTTCCCTTTCGCCGCTTTCAAATTGGAAAAGTTTATCGAGGGGAGCGAGCACAGAGAGGTCGTTTCCGAGAATTTTATCAGGCGGATATTGACGTAATTGGGGACGGAAACCTTGATATTATTAACGAGGCAGAGATTCCAGCCATTATTTATAATACCTTTACCAGCTTGGGCCTGAAGCACTTTAAAATCCGGGTAAATAACCGAAAGATTCTCAACGGTTTATTTGAACTTCTGGGCCTGAAAGATCAAGCTGCCAATATAATGCGCACAATAGATAAACTTGAGAAGATCGGTCGGGCGAAGGTGTCTGATCTCCTCATCCGGGAACTCTCCGTGTCGGAAACTGCATCTAATCTTCTTCTAGATACACTGGAAGCCCCTGATCCCCTCTCCGTCCTGGAGGAACACCGTGGAAAAAATCACACCTTGGATACCGGTCTGTCCGAGTTACACACAGTAGTGAACTATCTGTTTGCCTTTGGAGTGCCTCACAGCCATTTTCAAGTGGATTTAACCATTGCACGGGGTCTAGATTACTACACCGGTACCGTCTATGAGACCATTATGACCAATCACCCTGAAATTGGTTCTATCTGCTCCGGTGGACGATATGATAACTTAGCGGAATATTATACTGATAAACAACTTCCTGGAGTAGGTATTTCCATTGGTCTGACCCGACTCTTTTTTATCCTAGAGGATCAGGGTATGCTCAACGACAATCTGATTACTTCTCCTACTGACGTACTCGTGCTACCTATGACCGATGATCTATCCTGCGCCATCGCCTCCGCCACCGCCCTACGTATCGCAGGCATTCGTACTCAAATCCATGGAGAAAAGAAAAAATTTAAAAATAAACTGTCTTATGCTGATAAGCTGGGTATTCCCTATGTCCTCATACTAGGAGAAGATGAAATCTCCGCAGGTAAGGTTACTTTAAAGGATCTAGCCACTGGGGCTCAATCTACCCTTACCATAGAAGAAAGTATTGCCGCCATCACCGCTGGGCTTATAATTAAAAACGCAGGTGCCCCTATTCAGGAATAAAATCTTTTATATTTCTTATTATATTTTGTAATATTTATTTTTAATAATACTATTTGGAGTTGATTTTTTAATGAACAATGCCACTTCTTACCGCACTCATACCTGTGGAGAGCTGCGCTTTGAACATGTGGGCCAAACAGTCACCATCTCCGGTTTCCTGGAGAATTTCCGGGAGGTTGGGGCTGCTCTGGGCTTTGCAGTACTGCGGGATTTCTACGGAATTACTCAGGTCGTTGCCGAGACTGAGGAAATAATGGCTGTCATTAAAAGATTAAACAAGGAATCCACACTCCAAGTCACTGGCATAGTACGGGAACGGGATTCTAAAAATCCTAAACTTCCTACCGGGGATATTGAAGTAGTCCCTACCAAAATAGAGGTGCTTGGTCGCTGCCACCATAACGAACTGCCCTTTCAAATTAACCGCAGCCGTCAGGCAGACGAATCAGCCCGCCTAAAGCACCGCTATTTAGATCTGCGTAATCCAGAAGTCAAAGATAACATTATTCTAAGGTGCAATGTGGTATCTGCTCTACGTCAGGCGATGATTTCCCACGGCTTCTTGGAGGTTACAACTCCTATCCTGACTGCCTCCTCACCTGAGGGGGCGCGGGACTATCTGGTACCAAGCCGCAAGCACCCTGGCAAGTTTTATGCCTTGCCACAGGCTCCCCAGCAATTTAAACAGCTGCTTATGGCATCTGGTTTTGATAAATATTTTCAAATTGCTCCCTGCTTCCGTGATGAGGATGCCCGAGGAGATCGATCCCCCGGAGAATTTTATCAACTGGATATGGAACTGGCCTTTGCCGGGCAGGAGGATGTATTTTATATTCTGGAGGATATACTTCCCCCTATCTTTGCCCGGTATGGTAAATACAATACTGCCTCCTCCTCCCCCTTCCGCCGCATTTCCTACCTGGATGCTATGGAAATCTACGGCTCTGACAAACCAGACCTGCGCATCGACCTGACGGTAACCGATGCGACCGACCTTCTGTCTGACTGTGGTTTTGAACCTTTTAAATCAAACACAGTCAAGGCTATAAAAGTAACCAACTTTAATGCCACTCGAAAACAAATTGATAAATTATGTGCCGATGTAGAAGTCCAGTCCGGGCAAAAGATATACTGGTTCCGCTTAGACGAAAGCGGGGAAATTGTGGGAGGTATTTCTAAATTTCTTCAAGAGAAAAAAGAAAAAATAATTAAGGACCTTAATCTTCAAACCAATACCTTTGTGGGACTTACTGCAGGAAAAAAACTTATTGCCCAAAAGACTGCTGGGGTGCTTATTAAGATGCTGGCCCCCTTGTGTCCTGGACACTTTAATAAAGAAAAGTACGAGTTTTGCTGGATCGTAGATTTTCCTATGTATGAGATCGGTGAGGAATCTGGACAGCTTGAATTTTGCCATAATCCCTTCTCCATGCCAAACGGTGGCTTAGAAATTCTGAAAAAAGCCGCCTCAGGAGAAGTAGATCCTCTATCCATTACTGCTTATCAATACGACCTTGTATGTAATGGGATAGAGTTATCTTCCGGAGCAGTACGTAACCATGATCCGGAGATTATGTTGGAAGCATTTCGACTAGTCCGCCTAGGAGAGAATGATGTAAAGGGCAAATTCCCAGCCATGTACAACGCCTTTACCTACGGTGCGCCCCCTCATGCTGGTATCGCTCCCGGAGTAGATCGCATGGTCATGCTTCTGGCTGGAGAAGAATCTATTCGGGAGATTATTCCATTCCCTATGAACAAAAATGCCCAGGACTTGATGATGGATGCACCCAGTCAAGTGAGCCAAGCTCAATTGGACGAGCTTAATATATCAATTGTACAAACCAATGAGGAATAATTTTCTATATTTAACCCAATTATATACTTGTTTGTAAAACCTAAAAAATTGGTAAAAAGGGCACGCGGCAAGAATTTGACCGCGTGCCCCTAATCCTTGAAATTAAATTTTTTATATGAATATATCTACCGACTATCATAATATTTAAACTACGTTTTTAGAATGTGATTGGATAAATAAGGAGAATTTTATGAAGACAGTCACCATTTATACAGATGGCGCTTGCAGCGGCAATCCTGGACCCGGAGGCTGGGGAGCCATACTCATGTACGGACAATATAAAAAGGAGCTGTCCGGCGGAGAGGCCCGTACAACCAACAACCGTATGGAGCTTACTGGAGTCATTGCCGCCTTAGAATCTCTTACAGAGCCATGCTTTGTAGAACTTTACTCTGATTCCAAATACGTTATAGATGCTCTGGAAAAAGGATGGGCCAAAGGATGGAAAGCCAAGGGATGGATCAAGGCAGATAAAAAACCTGCCCTCAATTCAGATCTATGGGAGCAGCTGCTGAGACTGTACAATTACCACACCGTCAATCTCCACTGGGTGAAAGGTCATAGCAGCAACCCTTATAACAATCGCTGCGATGAAATGGCTGTAGCTCAAAGCAAAAAATTTAAATAAAACAAGTTTTTCATGATGGGGTTCTTCTTTTTCAAAAAATACTACCAATTCCGTCTTTTATAAGTTATAATAGGATAAATAGCACATAATTTTTTTTACTCAAAAAGGAGGAGCCCTTATGAAATTAGTTCTCGCTATTATCAATCACGATGATGCCAACGCTGTCATCCATGCCCTAACCAAAAAGGGGTTTTCCTCCACCAAGCTGGCAACTACAGGTGGCTTTCTTATGGCTGGAAATGTAACTATTTTGGTAGGTGTGGATGAGGATAAGGTACAAACCGTGATTGATATAATTCATGATCAATCCCACAGTCGCAAGCAAATGATTCCCACAACCACAGAGATGAGCTACGGCTATTACCCCTCTATGCCTGTAGAGGTTACTGTAGGTGGGGCCACTATCTTTGTAGTGGATATAGAACGTTTTGAACGGGTATGACCATGAATCTGTCCCACGCCTATATCATCACCGGAGGAAATCGCTCCACTAGGGAGGCTCGTGCCCTCACTCTAGCCATGGCTTATGTTTGCCAAGGTGAAAACAAACCTTGCGGTATCTGTATGCATTGTCAAAAGGTAAATAAGGGTATCCATCCCGATGTGATTATCCTCTCCCCTTTAGAAGGCAAACGGGAAATTTTAGTGGATCAGACCAGGGCGCTTCGCTCTGATGCTTACATTCAACCAAATGAAGCGGCGCGTAAGGTCTATCTCATCCATCCAGCAGATTCAATGAATGAAGCTGCGCAGAACACCTTACTAAAAGTATTGGAGGAGGGGCCTTCTTACGTATCCTTCCTCCTTCTATGTGCCCAAACCGGCTGCCTTTTAGATACCATTCGCTCTCGCTGTGAAATCCTCTCCCTTCCACCACAGGAGGATAAATCCGATCCCATACTAGTTGAACTTTCTAAATGTTTATCTTCCCTTCTACTGGATGGAAATGAAACGGAACTTTGGACTTTTTTGTGTACCCTGGAGAGGGATAAATATAAGCCTAGAGAGCTTCAGGATCTTTTTATATTAACCCAAGAGGCTTTACGTCCCTTCCTGTCCTCCCGCCCTAAGGAGTGTGCTCATCTGTTACGCCTACTACGACAAGTTCAAGAGGCCGCCAATTTTAATGTAGGTGGGGGACATTTACTGGGCTTACTGTGTGTAGAGCGCGGCCTACTTTAAAATTTCATTTCCGGCGGTTTATTGCCGGATAAAATGCACCGGAGGAAACCCATTATGACCGAGATTATCGGCGTGAAATTTAAATCTGGCGGAAAACAATATTATTTCAACCCAAATGGTCTAACGGTGAAAACTGGTCAAGGAGTCATTGTTGAAACAGGGAAAGGTTTGGAATATGGAACATGCTCTCGACCTAATGGTTTTGTAGAGGACTCAACTGTCATCCAACCACTAAGACCAGTCATTCGTTTAGCCACTGAAACCGACGAGCAAATTATTGCTGAAAACGTTCTCAAAGAACGTCAGGCTATGCTTATTTGTCAAAAGAAGATTAAAAAGTATAATTTGGATATGAAACTAGTGCGGGTGGAGTATGCCTTTGACGGCTCCAAAATTCTCTTTTTCTTTACCTCTGAGGGACGGGTAGATTTCCGTGCATTGGTAAAAGATTTGGCATCCGTATTCCACGCTCGCATTGAATTACGGCAAATTGGCGTACGGGATGAGTCCCGTATGCTGGGTGGGCTTGGTATCTGCGGAAGACCACTTTGCTGCTCTCAATTTTTAGGTGAATTTCAACCTGTATCCATTAAGATGGCCAAGACACAAAACCTTTCCCTTAATCCAACTAAGATTTCAGGAACATGCGGACGGCTTATGTGCTGCCTAAAGTACGAACAGGATGCCTATGAAGATGCGGTACGCCGCTGTCCAAAAAATGAATCCTTTGTGGAATGTCCCGATGGAACCGGTAACGTTATTTCAGTCAACTTACTACGAGAACAGGTAAAGGTAAAGCTGGAAGAATCGACCGATTCCCCAAAAACTTACAGTGCTGCAGAGATTAGAGTAGTACGAAACGGTAAGGGTAAACGTCCGGATGACTATATCCCTCCCTCGAAAGAGGAATTAGAGAAGCTGCGTTTCATCCAAGAAGAAGATAATCCACAACTCCAGCGATATGGGAACAACCGTCTAGCTGCTGCTATGGCATCTATTCTCGACCAACAAAACGATTCTTCTAATTCTACAAATCATCAGCAACCCTCTCGCCGACGGAACCAGGGACGAGGAAGTAATAGTAAAAAAATTTATGAACAACCAGTTGATAAAAAGAAATCTAAACCTCAAGGAGAGAAAAGAGCAAAAAAGTCTTTTCCAGAGAATGGTCCCTCAATTCATACTGGAGAAGAAGGAGAGAAAAAAACTTTTCGTCGACGGAACCGTCCCAAAAACCGTGGTGGTAAACCAGGTCAAAACAATAGCCCCTTCAAAGAATAGAAAAACGAAAGCCCGCACGGATCAATCCATGCGGGCCCTTTTCTTACTCTTATAAATTATTATCTACCAAAACAAAGATAAAAAGTGTTTTCTTTACACTCATGATTCAACAAACTCGGAAGAACTTTCTTCCCCAGTAGAAGTATCCTCTACCCGATCAGTGAGTGCCATGGAGATTACCTGATCCCCTTCCTCTTTAAAACGCATAACAATGACACCCTGAGTAGAACGTCCAGCAATACGAATAGCCTCCACAGGAGTACGAATTAAAATACCACTTTGTGTGACCAGCAGTAAATCCTTATTCTCGTCTACCATCTTGACCCCTATCACGCTGCCGGTCTTCTCAGTAACCAGATAATTTCGAATACCAGAGCCTCCCCTGTTTGTGACCCGGTAATCCTCCATGGGAGTACGCTTACCAAATCCACGCTGGGTAATAGAAAGTACCGTTTTACCCTCCTGCACCTGGGCAGCACCAACCACATAGTCTCCCTCTTTCAGACGGATACCACGCACACCCACTGCGTCCCGGCCCATAGGACGCACGGTATTCTCATGGAAACAAACTGCCTGACCATCTTGGGTGGCAATGAGAATCTTACTGTTTCCATCTGTCTCCACTACATTGACCAGTTCATCCCCTTCATCTAGGCGAAGGGCACGGATACCATTATTACGAAGATTCTTTAAAGTAAAAGCTGGCAACCGCTTCACTGTGCCAAATCGGGTAACCATAAACAAATAACGACCATCATCCTCAATAGAACGAGTATGAATTATAGCCTGAACTCGCTCCCCTGATTCTACCTGAAGGATATTGACAAGGGCAGTCCCCCTGGCAGTCTTACCCGATTCAGGAATCTGGTAGCCTTTTTTTCGATATACCTTACCTGTATTAGTAAAAAACAGGATATAGTCATGTGAGGAAGCGGTGAATACATCCACAACGTAATCCTCTTCACGGGTAGTAATACCCTTTTTGCCCATACCTCCTTTGGACTGGACTGAATACTGACTGGCAGGAGTTCGTTTAATATATCCGGCCTGAGTAAGAGTAAAGACGCACTCCTCTTCCTCAATCAGATCCTCAATATCAATTTCATCCTCCACATCCTGGATTTCAGTAATCCGATCATCCCCAAAACGGTCACGAATAACAGACAACTCATCCTTGAGTACCTGACGCAGCAACTCATTGTCCTCCAGAAGCCGCTTATAGTAAGAAATACGCTCCTCCAACTCCTGATATTCTTTTTCAAGCTTCTCTCGGTCTAATCCCTGAAGAGCCTTAAGACGCATATCCAAAATGGCCTGTGCCTGCACATCGGAAAGTGAGAAGCGGGACATAAGATTTTCTTTGGCGTCATCATAAGACTCTCGAATAATTTTAATAACTTCGTCAATATTATCCTGAGCAATGAGTAATCCTTCAAGTAAATGTGACCGTTCTTGTGCCTTTTTCAAATCAAAATTAGTTCGGCGGATAATAATATCTTGTTGAAATGAAATGTACTCGTCCAGAATATGCCGAAGGGACAAAATACGGGGCTGTGACTGATTTTCTACCAGGGCCAGCATATTTATAGCAAAGGAGGTCTGCAGTTGGGTCTGAGAGAATAAACGATTGAGTACAACCTGAGGGTTTGCATCCCGTTTAAGTTCAATGACAATACGCATACCATTACGGTCTGACTCATCACGCAGATCGGATATTCCATCCAGTCTTTTATCCTCCACCTGATCAGCCATACTCTTGATGAGCATACGTTTATTCACTTGATAAGGTAATTCGGTAATAATAATACGTATGCGATCTTTACCAAATTCCTCAAACTCATGCCTGGCCCGTACCATAATTTTACCACGACCGGTGGCATAAGCTGAACGGATACCAGAGCGTCCCATAATAATGCCCTTGGTTGGAAAATCAGGACCTTTTACATGCTCCATTAAATCTAATAAAGTAACATTTGGATCATCAAGTACACAGATAGCTGCATTAATAACCTCCCGCAGATTATGAGGAGGAATATTTGTAGCCATGCCAACAGCAATTCCTGAAGAACCGTTGACCAGTAAATTAGGAAATCGAGATGGAAGAACCCGAGGTTCCTTACGTGACTCATCAAAGTTAGGATCCCAGTCCACTGTTTCTTTTTCAATATCTCGGAGCATTTCGTCTGCAATACGGGACATACGGGCTTCAGTATAGCGGTAAGCTGCTGGAGGATCTCCATCAACTGATCCAAAGTTACCATGACCATCTACAAGAGGATAGCGTAAGGAGAAATCCTGAGCCAGGCGAACCAGGGCATCATAAACAGAACTATCCCCATGAGGATGATAGCGGCCCAACACATCGCCTACACAGGTGGCCGACTTTTTAAAAGGACGGTCATGGGTAAGATTATCCTCATACATTGCATAGAGAATACGTCGATGTACGGGCTTTAGTCCATCACGCACGTCTGGCAGAGCCCGTCCTACAATAACCGACATGGCATATTCAATATAAGATTTCTCCATCTCCGGAACCAAAGGAGATGTAACAATTACCTGATCAGGAAATCGAATCTCCTCTGGATCGTAGTTTGGTTTTTTACTCATAACTGCCTACTCCTCCTAAATGAGAGGTCTCTTCCATTAGTAATCCAAATTTACTGCATATTTAGCATTTCTCTCAATAAACTCTTTTCGTGGCTCCACTTTCTCACCCATAAGGACTGTGAAGGCAGCATCAGCTGCGACTGCATCATCCAACTCTATTCTCCGAAGAGTACGGGTTTCCGGATTCATAGTAGTCTCCCAAAGCTCATGAGGGTCCATTTCACCTAAACCTTTGAACCGGCTGATATCCACTTTGGCATTAAGATGATCTCCTCGCAACTCGGCGGAAACCCGGTCCCGCTCTTCCTCGGAGAAAGCTAAACGTACAGTTTTGCCACGTGATAACTTAAACAGAGGCGGTACAGCCGAATAGACATATCCTTGCTCAATAAGAGGCCGCATAAAACGGAAGAAAAAGGTAAGCAATAAAGTACGGATATGGGCACCGTCCACATCGGCATCTGCCATAATAATTACTTTGTGGTAGCGCAGCTTCATAGGATCAAAGTCTTCCCCAATACCAGCACCTAGGGCAGTAATTACAGGCTGGAGCTTATCATTTCCATATACCTTGTCCGCCCTGGCCTTTTCTACATTGAGCATTTTACCCCATAGAGGAAGAATAGCCTGAAATCGGGAATCCCGACCCTGAGTAGCAGAACCTCCCGCAGAGTCACCCTCAACGATATAGATTTCGGTAAGCTCTGGGTTATTTTCATTGCAATCCCGCAGCTTATCTGGCATAGCAGCCCCACCTAAGGCAGTTTTGCGGCGGATAGACTCCCTTGCTTTGCGGGCAGCTTCTCTGGCACGACTGGCAGTCAGGGCCTTATCTAAAATAGAACGGCCAACTGCAGGATGTTCTTCCAAATACTGTTCTAGTTTATCAGAAACCACAGAATTGACTAAGGTACGAATCTCACTGTTTCCTAACTTAGCCTTTGTTTGACCCTCAAATTGAGCCTCAGTAAGTTTTACGCTTATAATACACGTCAGACCTTCCCGGCAGTCCTCGCCGGATATTTTTTCTTCACCCTTGATAATATTCATTTTTTTTCCGTAGGCATTTAAAACTGTGGTCAAAGCCCGTTTAAAGCCCTCCTCATGCATTCCGCCCTCTGGAGTGTGAACATTATTGGCAAAAGAAACAATAACCTCACTATATGTGTCGGTATACTGCATGGCTATCTCAGCCACTGCATCTTCCTTACTGCCCGACATATAGATTACTTCTCCATGAATATTCGTTTTATTTACATTGATGAAATCTACAAACTGACGGATACCTCCTTCATAGCACATGGTATCAGTCACAGGATTCTCTCCCCGTAGATCAGAAATGGAAATAGTAAGTCCTGCATTAAGGAAGGCTTCCTCCCTCATTCGGGTATGGAGAATTTCATAATCATAGATTGTGGTTTCGGTAAACATTATGGGATCAGGCTTAAAAATTACTTCTGTACCTGTGCGTTCACTGGTTCCCACAACAGTCATAGCCTGGGTGACTTCGCCTCTGGCAAATTTCATTTCATAAATCTCACCATTTTTATGAACCCTTACCTCTAACCATTCTGATAGGGCATTAACCACAGACGCGCCAACACCGTGGAGGCCCCCGGAAACCTTATAGCCACCACCTCCAAATTTACCGCCAGCGTGGAGGATGGTATACACTACTTCTAAGGCTGGTTTCCCTGTCTGGGCCTGGATATCCACAGGAATACCACGTCCATTATCTGTAACTTTGATTACGTTACCTGGAAGAATGGAAACAGTAATATGATTGCAATAGCCAGCCAAAGCCTCGTCAATGGCATTATCTACAATCTCGTATACTAGGTGATGCAAACCAGAGGAGGAAGTTGAGCCAATATACATGCCAGGCCGCTTTCGTACAGCCTCCAGACCTTCCAACACCTGAATCTCAGACGCACCATATTCATGATTGGTATGGGTAGTACCCAAATCAAGTTCTAATTCTTCAGACATCGTTTTAAAACCTCCAGTAGTTGAAGTCGGAGGCCAAGCGG
>JAZQMD010000176.1:0-5145 GCA_045543215.1 Oscillospiraceae bacterium | reverse complement strand
TAGCGCCACAGGATGGTGGCCAGCTGCTCCCGGGTGACAGCGTCCGTTGGTCCAAATTTGCCATTGCCATATCCCTTAACCAAGTCATTGTCGGCAGCCCACAGGACAGCCTCAGTGTACCACTCGTTATCAGGCACATCAGAGAAGGACTTAGATGTGGTCACCGTTTGCCTGCCTTCCATACGGTTTAGTATGGTGACCAGCATCGCGCGGTTCAAGATGCCATTAGGTTTAATCTCGGTCTTGGAGACACCATTCATTAGACCATTCTCTAACATGTACTTCATATAATCCCCATACCAGGCGTTGGAATCCAAATCCTTAAAGGGCCAGTGGCTACTTTCGTCCTCTTGCTCTCTACCGTCTTTAGTGCTCGTATGAGAATCTGAGACACTTGGAGTGGGGGCACCAGGACTGGAGGTACCGGGACTGGGAACACCAGGACTGGAGGTACCGGGACTAGAAATACCAAGACTGGGAGGCTGGATAACTCCACTACTAGAGGATTTCGCACGGAAGGCCACTGTAATGGTATGGTCGGCCGTCACATTGGTGAAGGTGTAACTGCTTATTATTCCCTTGGAAACGCCATCCACCTTCACATCCTCAATTTCATAACCAGAATGGGGAATAATGGTAAAGGTCTTGCTATCTCCCTTCATCACCGTCACTCTACCACCGGATGTGATCATACCACCCACGTTGCTGGTGGTAGCAGTAATGGTGTAGGTGATAGGCGCATTGTCTTCTTTCTTCCAAATGGCATAGAGAGTCAGGTTAGCCATTACTGGGGTAGTAAAGCTATACTCTGCGCCATTTTTGGATGTAGACCAGAAACGGAAGGTATAGCCAGTGCGGGTTGGGTCTGAGGGTTTAATAGCTCTTGCACTGTCGGCCACGATCTGGGTTGCTGGCAGTATACCACCACCACCGTTGAGGTCAAAGGTAACAGTGTGCTTGGTAGGCTCAGTAGGTTCGATAGGCTTAGTAGGCTCAGTAGACGGCACCTCCTCCGCCATACGGCGCACAGGAATGGTCACGGTCTCTTTCCCGTCCATCTGGTCACCGTCCTCCATTGTGGTTATTGTTATTTCCGTCTCAAACACGTCGGCATTGACCGTAAAGTGTAACTGGCCAAGGCGTGTATTCGGACTGTAAGCATTCTTATCAGCATAGCCGAAGGTGATAACACCATCCTCAGCGGTCTTCTTCGCAGAACTGAGAAGAGTGTCCCCCACACTGTTTTTAAAGGTTAGATAAGTGGGATTGTATTCAACACGCAACAGGCCGTTTGTGGTGGGATTGCCGGCAGTCAGTTCCAGAGTCATATCCTTACCGGATCCACTTTCCTTCCCACCTACAGCTAACACGCCAACCGCAGTCTGTGCACGATCCATAACCAAGGTGTTTTGAGGAGATACGGAGGTGCCAAACTGGCCAACTGCAAACTCTTGCACGGACTCTTCCTTAATGGGTGTCACCTCAGCTGGCCCCTCCTTAAGAAGTATCTCTTCAGCAAACACTTCTTCGGCGGGCACCTCCTTGGTGAACTGCAATTCGGGAGACCTCTCCATAATAGGTGTCTCGGGTTTACCCATTCTCGCGTGGAAATCTTCAATCTCATTGTCTACCACGCGCATGGTTACATTCTCCGACTGCACCTGGGAAAGGGCCGGGATATCGTTGCTCATGAGACCACCCACAAAGTAAACACTCCTGGGAAAAGTGCCCAGAATGGACATAGCGCCGGTTTTGTCTGCGTCAATCGCCAGTAACTTGACAGGCTTTCCCCACTCATAGTAACTCCAAAAGAGGAAAGGATTGCCGTTATTATCCTTGGTATAGTGCAGAGAATTGTAGTAATAGGCATAGCCGGTGTCAAGGCCAGTCTTAGCGATGATATAGTTATCTGTCCTACCCAGGAGAGACAGCTTTAGTATGCCATCGTTGTTCACCGACTCTATCCCGATGGCGAACCAATAGATATCACCATAATAATTCACGGCGTAGTACGTATCATAGGTACCATGCTCGGGGTGTTCCAGTTTTCCCGCATAGGTAATACCGACCATATGAGCGAAAAGCCCCATATCTCTACTGATAACACCAACAATCGAGCCAGTGGCTCTCTCCATCACAATAATATTGTTATCTGTAACACCTACAAGATACTTGTTACCTCCACCAAGGTTTGGTGCATCAGCAATATCCACACAGGCATAATGATAGCCCCGTAGCCCAACCTGACCGATCCGCTTTGCCTGAAGCGTCTTGGGGTCTACCTGGTAAAGGTCAGATTGGATATCAGAATTTACCTCCTTACCCGTAGCCGCATAAATATATCCGTCCGTACTCATTACTGCAGTCCTAAGTCCAACATTCAGCTGCGTTGTCTTATTGTATGCTGCCAGATTATCCGTGTCGAAGGTAGACCACCATGCGTTACTTCTGTTTTCCCAAATAATGGAACTCAGATCGGCGTTGATATTCGTCACCTTGACCTCACAGGTGGCCGACACAGTGGGATTCAAAACAGAAGTTGCGGTGATGGTGCAGGTACCGAGGCTCTTACCTGTTACAAGGCCCTTGTTATCCACCGATGCAATAGAGGAGTCATTGCTTTGCCATGTGACGGAGCGGTCTGTTAACGTCCAGGGGTAGGCCAAGGCTGTCAACTGGTACGTGGTACCCTTCAGCACCTTTACGGCGTTCTCTGTAAAAAATACGTTGGTGGGAGTACCAGTTTTCGAAAAGTCCTGTCCTGGTTTCAATCCGTTGTTAACGTGCAGGCCCAGAAGTGTCCCGGCAGCGTTAGCACTGATGGTCCT
Organism: Oscillospiraceae bacterium; assembly: GCA_045543215.1. Classification (GTDB taxonomy): domain Bacteria; phylum Bacillota; class Clostridia; order Oscillospirales; family Oscillospiraceae; genus DXYV01. The sequence continues at coordinate 2,317 of JAZQMD010000176.1, read as the reverse complement.
GGTCACCGTAGTGTCAAGATTAACTCCGTAGAGTGTCCGGTACCCATCGCGGTTATCCGCAAAGACCAGTTCGTCCTTCTTGGCATCCCAGGTGAGAGAACTACGGTCTGGAGTACCAGATGATGACAGTTTTCCAATGGATTCCAAAATCTGAGGGTTATTGTAGGTGCTCGCATTGTAAGTATATATCCGGTAGTCAGAACCAACACCATAGAACGTACCACTTTCATCGATGGCCAGACCACGCAGATCCTCACCAAGCTTACCGAGGAAGTTCGTTTGCCCAGTGAGAAGATCCACCGTAGCAAGGCCATAGCGGCCATTATAGGTGCTGTTGCTGCTAGAATAGACAAAGTACATGGTATTGTTGCTGTAATTGTAGGACATATCAGCAATATAGAACTTCTCGTTCTCGTAGGGAGAGTTGATCACACCTACCCTTTCAATCTTAGCCAGGTCATCCGCCGGCATAACATAGAGGTTTGCAGTACTGTCCTGGGTACTATCAACAGCAAAAACTAAGTCACCCACTCGCTCCGCGGCAAAGATGTTGCGCCCGTCTAAGGCGTACACACCAGACGCGCCGTCTTTGTCAATGCCATACCATGAAAGATCCTTCTGGTTATAGCCAGTGTAATAGTTGTCAACGGTCGGCTCCATGCCATTAATCGTCACCTGGTAGGTAGACACATTAAGAGCATAGTCATATAGCTGGATCATAAAAGATTTACCGACCACATCATTCAGATATAACGTTACATCTGTATCAGTATTCTTCACTGTCTGGTTTCCACCAGCAAAGGTCAGATAGCGCTTGCCAACAGTATCCAGTAGGGCAACTGCGGCAACAAACTGGTTATCCCTGGCTGTGACGGTCAACACACCGTCTTTGGCAGAGGCACGATTCAAAGTTGGAGCGGTATTGTCAATGGTAATCTGGCTGGTAAAACTGGCCCCCTTCCCTAAAGAGTCCCAATCAATGTTACCGTTGCTGTCTAGATAATACTCTGGGGCACGGGTATAAGCGATGTCTACTACGGTATCCTCTGGCAGCGGGTTACCATTTAAATCTGTGCCCGTCCAACCGATTGGACTACCATAGTTGGCGTTTTCCCATCTTCCGGTATCAGCGTTATAGAAGGCACTATACGTAGTCGACTTTTGCACCTTCTCCCAATAGAGTTTACCAGTTGTAGCATCGGTAGCCGTGAAGCGGGTAGCAATTGAGTTGCGGATGGCTGTATGGCGCAAGGAACTGATAGCGTTGCCGTTGCGGTTGTTCAGGGCATTTCGCTCCTCCATGTACGCCTTATCCAGTTGAACAATCTCACCGTATTCGTTTTTAAACTCCACAGGATTGCCTCCAAGGGCATATGCGATGGTGCTATTACCGCCATAGGTCATCATGAACGCATTTACATCGTTAGAGCCATTAGCCTTATGTAAATATGGAATATAGGGGGTCTTATTCCCATAGAGCTTGTAGTTGTAGTAGAGATAGGAGCCCTTGTCGTACATACTGGGGTCAGTCCAGTTGCCATAGAAGCCTAGCACAGGGATAGAATGGGCCGTTCCTACTGCACCCTCTGCATTGGCCAGTGGTGTAACAAAGACATAGGCCTGCATATACACACCGTTGGGACACAGCCTCAGAATATCCTTCATCTCTGCATCGTCCAGGGTGATGGTCGCTGTAACCTCCACAGAACCACCTGCGGGAACCTCCACAAAACTATCTGCAGAGGCCTTCACAGAGCCGCTCCCGGTAGCTGTTGTGAGGAAGAGGTGCGCATCGTGGGTTGTGATCTTACCATCACGGTTAAAGTCAGCATTTTCCTTGTAGGTGATGGTCGTCCGGTGCCCGGAGGCATACTCTAGCAGGACCTGACCGTCGGCAACAGTATCCACCTTGCCGTTGCCATCGAAGTCGTGAAGTAAGCCCCCCTTCTCTCCCCCATCCAATGAAGTCCCATTAACTGAAAAGGAGGCTGTGGCAGCACTTAAAGGGCGGGTGTCCAGATCCAACCAGCTATGTCCTGACTGCTCAAATGCATCCTGAGTGAAGGCCTCCGCACTTAAGGTATAGCTGTGGGGCTTACCATCCAGATTGTGGATGGTGAACGCAAAGGTGTACCGGCCGGTGCGGTCAGGATCGTCACCCAGTTCAACCTTCACCTTGCCGTCGGCCATACCTTTTACCGTGATGTATGAGTCGGCGGAAGTGGCAGCTGCAGCACTCACCAAGCCAGCACCCTGCTGGAGGATGGGATAGTAGTTTCCATTGGCATCCCGCATGGGCACGGCGGTGGACATCATA
>JAZQMD010000175.1:0-9212 GCA_045543215.1 Oscillospiraceae bacterium | reverse complement strand
GTGGAAATCACCGTTATAATGCCGCCATTGTCAGCCATAAGGGAGGTTAGGGCCTCGGGGGTAATATCATCTGCGATCAGACGAAGAGGCCTTACACGGCGCTGTTCCAGCTCAAAGCACTTGCGTCTCAAAAAGTCAGCTTCTTCCTTCATGTCCTTTTTCTCATGCTTTTCGATTTGAGCACGCCAGTTATTTAGCTGTGCCTCCTGCTCGGCTATGATAGGCTTTCTGCGTTTGTTCTCCTCCAATTCATATTTGTAGATTGACCTGGTCATGGTTTTGATGATACTGCTTTTTCTCTCGCCAGACTTGGCGATAATCAACAAATACAGGTTCAACTGTTCGTGATAGTTAGGCTTTCCTTCAATACAGAATTTTCCCTGTACTGCGGCGGCAACCAAAGCCAAAGCGGCGATTGCGGGCATATCAACTGCGGTCGCTGTATTCTCGGAAACTCCTACCACATAATCCCGAAGCCCAGCCGGAAGCTGTTTAACAGGAAATGGCGGTAGCTTGTTTTCCTCCAACAATTCCGGGTCACACCAGTTGGGCGCACACAGTTCATTTGTGAATTTCTCAATCGCTTCGCCCACGGTCAAATCTTCCGTTGCCATCAGATAGTCAATGATACTGCCCCCGACCTCTCCACTGGAAGAAAAGCAGTAAAAGGTATTGGTATCCCGATAATACCGCAGGTCATTTTTGTGTCCGCAAACCTCGCAGTTTTGGAAACTGATGGTGTTGCCACTCTCGAAGTACGGGCCGTTCCGTTCTGCAAGAAATGTGAGAAAATCAAAATTCTGAATCTGTGCGGCAAGTTCCGGATTGCCACGAAGTTCTTGGCGGGAAAGGTTTAGTGTAATGTGCCGATCCGGGGAAGAATCGACACAGGGAATCGCCAATATATCCTCGATGGATACCCGGTCATTTTTGCTAAGCAAAGCAACCTCTTTGTTCGTCCCCAAAAACAGGCGGTTGGCGTTGACACAGGCCCTGTCACTCTGCGGAAAAAGCGAAATCAAACGCTCCATAATCATACGCCGCATATCGGGGTCGGTCACTATATCATCCATGATGAACACAAGCCTAAATTTGGGATGTTCCTCACTGTGACTAAATGTTTCGTAGTAGATTACTGGAGCAATTCCGTTTTCCTTGCAGATTTCCAAGGCATCATCCGGGGAGAGTTGGGGGGAGCGTTTGTCGGCGTTGTCAATATCCACCATAAAGACCTGTTGTTCCTGCCAGTCCGTAGCTTTGGAACCATCCAAAACCGCAGGACAAATGGTATGCCCTTTTCGGAGCCTTTGTGCCAACTGCTGTACGGTCACCTCCTCAATGCTGGTGCGGCTAAGTACTCGTTTGGAGATTTTACCCCACTCGCTTTCGGTCGGTTTTTGACTTACCCCTTTTGGGTCAATGTGTAGCCGTACTTTCGACATCTATAACATCCTCCTCTGATTCTATAAATTCCCGATATTCCTCTTGGTGTGATTCGACATAGGCGGCAATGTCACGATAAATAGCATAGGCAAACATGCGCGCCTGTTCCCGGCTGATTTTCAATTCATTGTCCGCCATGTCCTTATCACCACCATTCAGAAATGTCTTTACATTCCAGAAAATATATCTTATAATAAATCCGATAAACAGGATTATTAAAACATAAATTCTGTATGCAGGATTATGGTAGCATAAGGATTTGACCTTGTCACCCCAAATGAGCTAAGCCGTAAAAGAATCTTTTTTCACAAAATAAATCCGATAACTCGAATTTTAGGAGGACTGTTTTATGATAGAGAAACAGGAAATCTGGGTAGAGAGAATCATAAAAACCATGCAAGCACAGGGACTGTCACAAAAAAAGCTTGCTGAAAAAAGTGGTATTACTCCTTCGACTCTTTCTGACTGGGTTGGTAAGAAGAAAAAGGGCGAGGATCAACGAGAACCTAAAATATCGGGATTCAAGAATGTTGCTGATGCACTTGGCGTTTCGATGGACTATCTGTTGGGAGCGGATGAGTGCAAGACTCCTTCCAACGAGGAGATACACAAAATCACCGGTCTTAGTGATAAGGCAATAGAATCCCTCATATCTGCAAATCGCAGCATGGGGACAAATGGTACAGCCGCCAAACGATTGGCTGCCTGTAACTTTCTTTTAGAAAGAATGAATGACACAGAACTGTTTGAAAGTATGTATCAGTATTTACTTGGGGAGTACTACTTCAGCAAAAACAAAAAGGACTTGGCTGCAACGGTCCTTTATGCTAAAGGTCCCCAAAGTGAAGAAGCCGAAGTACTGGTTTTCGCGGAGGATTACTCCCATATCTATTTTTCTAAGGTTATGCAGGAGGTGTCCATTTTGAAGAAAACTGCGGATGAAGTTAGAGCAGAGAAAGAAAAAGTGGAGTATGAGAAATGGAAAAAAACTCCTGATGGCATAGCTAATGAACGAGAAAATTTAGAACAGGCCCCAATCGTTGAAGAAGCGGAGGAGTAAGTATGAATGTTGTTATTTACGCCAGATTTTCCTCACATTCGCAGACAGAGCAGTCTATTGAAGGACAGCTAAAGGAGTGCTACGCCTACGCTCTGCGTAATGACTATACAGTGGTAGGCGAATACATTGACCGGGCTCTCTCCGGTACAACGGACCGCAGACCAGAGTTTCAAAAAATGATTTCCGATAGTAGCAAAAAGACATTTCAGGCTGTTCTGGTATATCAACTTGACCGCTTTGCCCGCAACCGCTTTGACAGTGCTACATATAAAGCCAAGCTGAAAAAGAATGGGGTTCGTGTTCTCTCTGCCCGGGAAAACATTTCAGCCGATGCCAACGGCGTTCTGATGGAAGCAGTTTTGGAAGGTATGGCAGAGTATTACAGTGTGGAACTATCCCAAAAGATCAAGCGGGGCATGGATATTAACGCTGAAAAGTGTCTTTCCACAGGCGGCAATCTGGCCTTGGGATTTAAGACAGAGAATAAAAAGATTATGGTCGATCCACTTACTGCTCCAATCGTTGTAAAAATCTTTGAGATGTATGTGACTGGCTCCACAATGGCTGATATTATCCGCTATCTCAACGCCAACCAAATCAAAACTTCTTATGGAAATGAGTTCAACAAGAATAGTATCAACCGTATTTTGAGGAACAAGCGGTATATTGGGACATATACCTACCGGGGCAATGAAGTTCCCGATGGTCTCCCCCGCATTGTGGATGAAGATTTGTTTTGGGAGGCACAGCGCATCATGGAGAAAAATAAAAAAGCCCCCGCACGAGCGAAGGCTAAAGTGGACTATCTGCTTACTACAAAACTGTTCTGCGGACATTGTGAAGCCGCTATGACAGGTATCAGCGGCACCAGCAAGACAGAACGGAAATACCATTACTACCAGTGTGTGACCAACCGCCGGGACAAGTCCTGTGACAAAAAGACGGTCAGCAAAGAATACATTGAAGATCTGGTGGTCAACAAGCTGCGGGAGTTTCTGACCCCCGATAATATCAGCATGATTGCCAAAGAAGTGGTGGACCTCTGCGAAAGGGAAAGCAACAGCGACAACGCCAAGCGTCTCCAAAAACTCCTTGCCGAAAATGAAAAAGCTATGGAGAATTTGCTGAAGGCTTTGGAGAGTGGGCAGGCCATTGATATTATCACTGAACGGATTACCCAAAAGAAGAAGGAGCGGGACGAACTCTCCACCCAACTGCTTTTGGAAACGGCACAGCACCCTGTCCCCACTACCAAAGAAATCCGCTTTTTCCTCAATCAGTTTCGCAAGGGGGACATCAATGACCCCAAATATCGGCAGGGACTGGTGGATATGCTTGTCAACAAAATCTACCTCTATGACGACAAAATGACCGTCCTGTGTAATACACAAGACGGCCATTTTCATGTTGACCTTAATGAATCGAGTTCACTTAAGGGTCACTTGGTGGAGGCGAGGGGAATCGAACCCCTCTTTAAAATAAATAAACTTATTGGAACTCTAAGTTTTTCTATTTTTTATGTGCAATTTCGTGTGCAATTTTTCTTCAAAATATTTGTCTACCATATCCGCCACCTCGTCCTGTTTCGATTTCATGGTGTGCTGGTAGACTGTTTTTAGCATATTGTTTGTGGCATGGCCCATGCGCTCCATTGCATATTTATCTGGCACCCCGAGGGCCAGCATCACAGAGGCATTTGCATGGCGAAGGTCATGAAAACGGCATTTTCGCACCCCAGCTTTTTCGCAAAGTCGGACAAATCGCTTGTACATCGCCTGTCCAGATAATTGTATCACGTGGTCGTTTTTATGCGGCTGGGCATTGACTAGCTCTTCAATGTATTGCGGCAATTTTATCTTTCGATTTCCGCTATATGTTTTTGTTCCCTTTTTTGTTGCTCCCCCTTCCCCTTCAACAATTGCTTCCTTAATGTGTAATACACCATTTGAAATTGAATCCCACGTAATTCCCCTAATTTCTGATTCACGCAGACCAAGCCAAAGTGCTAAGAGGATGGGCAACTCCATTTCCGTCCCCCTCACCATCCCCATAATTACTTCAATCTCCTCATCAGTCGGTACGTGGACTTCATACTTTTCTTTTTGCGGCAAGGTTGTCCGTAACACTATATTAGGTGCGTATTCAGTTAGGGCTGCATTGAGAAGTCCATGTGCATTTCTAATGTATTTAGGCGACTTCCCTGCCTTCGCCATTGCATTAACCGCCCTCTGGACCTTCTCTTGGGTTAAAACTGGCAATTTTACTTTCATAATTTCCTGAAAAGCATTTTTCCGAAGCCGTTTATACCCCAAAATGGTAGATGGAGAAAGCACCGAATCCTTACTCTCTATATATCGGTCTATCGCCTCACCCACGGTCAAAGAGCGGGGAGACTTCACAGCTTGCTCCAGCTTCGCTTTTAATGCAGCTGCCTTTGCCTCAGCCACACCCGGATCTTCATCTGTTATACTCATTCGCCGCCCGTCTACCATGACCTGAACGCGATACATACCGCTTGGCAACTTTTTGGCCTTTGGAATTTTCATGCTCCGCCCCACCCTTTCATTTCATTGCGTTTCCCAACCTTGACACTACAATATCAAAGGCGACTATAATATTATAGAAAGCGAAAAGGCCCCCCACAAAAGTGAGAGACCTTTTCAGATGATTTTTCAAGTGCCGGCAAGCGGCTAAGTCTTTTCCAGTGCTGGCAAGCAGCCCTGTTTTCAAAATCATCCCAGCACATATTGTGCCCAAGGTCAAGAAGAGTTTCCTCCCTTTGTGCAAACACCTTGTCTTTTTTGTAAAAGGTTCTCTCAATTTACTATAAACAGTCCAATAATCATCCCTTTTCCTCTTCCAGCATGGAGAAAATTAATATGCATTTTTTGGCTGATTTGCCACTTGATTACAGAACTAATGTTCTATAAAATGATCGAGAACTACGGCAATGTCTAAACACACCATAAATAAGAGGAAAACAGCACACTAAACCTTCTGTTTAAGGCCGCAGTTTTGGCAAATTGCATAGGCCACAGTCCTACTTTTCTGCCCCCTCAACAACATAAATAACGCAATCCATCCTAAAAACGGGATTATAAGCAGGATAATATAAAAGACGATAGTCAAGCAGCCACGCCTTTTCAATTCTGCAACCGCTTGAACCTGCATTTCCCCTCCACATTCTGGACAAGTCATTTTCATCAGCCTTTCTCTTTATTCGATTTACACTCTAGAATGATATTTTACAGCTAAATTCGACATAAGAATGATAATTGTACTATCTCCTATACAACTTCTGCAGGTACCTGTTCTTTCGGTGTTGAGGGTTTTGCAACAGGTTTCAGCGCTTTTGCTACTTTCTTCTTAGCCTCAGTAGCCTTTTCTCCGTCCAAAATTTCCCGCTTTAGAACCTCGTTATAAATGATATCATAGATTTCCTCGTTGTTAATCTTGGAATCGGCTCCCATTTTCTTTAGAACCTTTCGGACGGCATCTGCTATCGGTTCACTTAACAGGATTTGTCCAATGGTAATTTTATTCAATAGTTGCTTTTGAGTATGGTAGTCCTCAAGGAAAGATGCCTTACTGGACTTGGTCATCGCTTCACGAGTCAAGCAGTAGATCTGCTCCAAATCTCCAGCTTTCTTGGGGCTCATAGCTGTCAGGTCAAATTCATATACTAATTCCGTGTCAATAGGTTTAGCAAAAATGATTTTGTAAACCTTCCACTGGATACCATTAGTCAATATTACCCAATCCACACCAGAGTTTGATCCATAGTCCACAGCCTGCTTAATATGCTGAGCTTTGAGATCTAATCCGGCGGCTTTCACCTCAATAAGGATGCGGGGTACGTTGTCCAATTTGATTGCAAGATCGCAGTATGTACGCTTAATAGCATATTCCGAGGTGATTTCCAGATACTTGTTGTACCCAAATATATCAGCTAAAATATCCATCAAAATAGTAACGGTATCGCTCTCGTTAATATCCTGATCTCGAGCCCGATTCAAGATAACCTGATAGCGCTTGAGACCTGCCACAATGCGGTCTTTTACTTTTGCAGGAACAGTAATCATAATCTTTTCCCCTCTTCCCGTGTCCACTTTGGACACGTTTTTTTATTTATTCCGCTCCCCAGCGGCTTGGATACTCTGCGATATAAAAAAGTAGGTCCTCCACATGGTACATTCTTTTGAACATACGCCTTACTCTATTTCATCCAAACGATTTTTTCTATATTGTAACAAGTTGATAATTTTAGGCGAGGCGTGTAGCCTCGGAGGCCTGTGTGTAACGGCTGACGATATTATCAATAATGGCCCGGTCGTCAGGAGAAGCGGCGTGGTAGGCTACTACAAGAGTTTGATCTTGCTTGGAGAGTCCATTGCTATTGGCGGTGGGCTCTTTTTCATTAGAAAGAAGATAATCTACAGATACATTAAAGTAATTAGCTAGTAAAACAAGAGTTGCAAGATCTGGTTCGCTACGCCCAGTTACATAAAAATTGAAACGTTGAGGGACAAGCCCTAATTCAGATGCAATTTCTTTTTGTGTTTTCCCGGAAATTGAAACAAGATTGCGTAAGACATTACAAAGCACAATATCACCTTCGTTTTTTTATTATATCAACAAAGTGTTGTGAATCAAGAATATCATCAAAATGTAGAAAAATATATTGACAAATCAACTATTTGATGATAACTTAAAAGAGCAATCTACAAAACGATGATAAAGGGGGTAAAAAATATGGAGTGGCTAAAGGATATTAGGAGAAAAGCAGGTCTGACGTGTGAGGCCATTGGTTCAGAGGTTGGCATTACCCAGCAATACTATAACTTTATTGAAAATGGGAAACGCCGTCCCTCGGTAGCAATCGCTAAACGCATTGCCGCTGTTTTGGGATTCGATTGGACTCGGTTTTTTGAACATCAAGACACAGCATGAAAGGAGAAAGAACGATGAAAATTAGCTATCCTGTTACATTTTTGATTAAAACAACATCAGGTGACCTCATTCATGTTATGAAGGCGATCCAATTTATACAAGAGAACCACCCCAACGCAAAAATTAGCATTGAGGTGGATTGCAACTCACTCTTTGTAAACTTCAATGGATCGTAAACCATCTCCATGTAACAGGCTAGGAGACAAGCAAGGAGGTCGGTAAAATGAACCACTTGGAAGTCGGAGAAACTTTTATTCGGCTAAACAGAGAACCATTGCGCCATGTAACAGACGCAAAAATTTATCTAAAAGCAGGTGCTATGGACAAGGTTATTTTAACGCTAGACGCTAGGGTTCAATACTCTGGTAAGGCAAAAATTAGACTCCGGCGGCACTCCATCGTTACCGCCGGAATCCACAAGATTAGGGCATTAGTTTCATTATCGTGTCAAAAACTGCGGAGGCTACTTATGGCCTGACATTTATGTAAAAGGAAGTGATAATATGCCGCGCGTAACACTGACCGCCGAGCAAAAAGAGAGAGCCGTTGTCTCTGACACTTGTAAAGCCATCCTTGACAGATTAAATGAAGTTCGAGGTCGGGAAAGGATGGATGAAAAAGACTTTGCAGCACGAATCGGAATTTCCTATGACTGCTGGCGGCTCTGGAACAGAGGGAAGCTCCCAGTCGCAGCATTCGGGAGGGTGCTTACCGCTGCTGTCCGTGCTGGACTGAAGATCGAGGTGGTAAAACCGTGACCCGCCCGGAACATCCATGTGCTCCTGTCTGCGAGAAAAACTGCTTTGAGTGTCCTTTTGAGGATTGTATCTATGACGGGGTGGATGCAGAGGACTGTCGAGAGCTTAGTTGTATCGAACGGGAGTTTATAAAACCAGTTGCTTTAGAGGATGGCGAGAAGGAGGCCTATCATAAGACGTATTACAAAGCCAATCGGGAGAAGATTCTTGCCCGAAATAAAGCCTACCGTGAGGCTAACAAAGAAACCATCCGTATTAAGAAGAAGATATACCGTGAGAAAAATCGCGATAAACGGCAGGCCTACTATGAGGCTAACCATGAACGGATCTGTGCCAGGCAGAGTGCGTACTATTGGGCTAACCGTGAAAAGATCCTCGCTAAGCAAAAGGCACGTTATCAGGCTAAGAAAGGATCAGCTTAGCGCTGCAAAGGAAGATACTGCACAATGAAAAAATTACAGCCCCAATGCCATAAGACTGATTACTTACAGGAATTACAAAAATGGAGACGGTTTGAAGTTGTTACCCAGAACTGCGCTCAAATCAATGAGCTGAACGGGGTTTTGGCTCGACATCAATTAACACGGTGGGAACTGGCGGTTATTCTGGCAACGCTTCGCATTCGATCTGAATTTCCTCTTAAAGATTTTGATACTTAAATGTGTGCGCCCCATAAAAAACGTGTTTTCAAGGGAGGTGAACGACATGGACAAGCTGGATAAACTCATTTTAGCATCCGCAGCCCTTACGCTCCTGTGCGCCGCTTCAACAGTCCCAACTTTGAGACAAGCCATCGAGACCTCTGCCAGTGTAGAACAAACTATACAGGACAGCTATGCGGCGAGTGCAAGGGTGGAAGCTCTTATAAGGAATCTACAGTCTGGTATGGAGCGTCCTAATGAGGACGAGTTAATCACCATCTCCCTGGAAGAGCAAGGCTTCTACCGGGCAGACGTGCCGCTAGATTATGAATTGCAGGATGTACTTAACACTGCCTGTAT
>JAZQMD010000174.1:0-1771 GCA_045543215.1 Oscillospiraceae bacterium | reverse complement strand
CATACTCTGTGCATGGATAATTAATTTGATACTGAGGGATTTAATGTGATGACATTAATATTTATAGATTATAAGCGTTTTATCCCTAGTATTTTAACAAATAATTGCGGATTTACTGTCACAGCCAGAAAGACCACTTTTTTAATCCGGTCCCTCTGGCTGTGCAATTTAATGAGCAATTTACAGATATATTAATACTAACCGGGTATCTCTTGCCAGAAAGTCTTAAAGTTTGTGGCAGATTCACCTTTCATCCATCGTCTTCCAACTTTTTAGCCTGGTGGCCAAGCCATATCACGGCCTGCCAAAACATGGAGGTGCAGATGGGGAACACTTTGGCCGGCAGCTTTTCCACAGTTGGAAACCACCCGGAATTCGCGAATATCCAATTCTTTGGTCACTTTGGAGATAATCTCAAACATATAGCCGACCACCGAAGCATTTTCCGCAGTAACCTCCCCGCAGGAGGGGATATGAACTTTAGGAATCACCAGAAAATGGGTAGGCGCCTGGGGATCGATGTCATAAAAGGCGAACACGGACTCATCCTCATACACCTTGTTAGATGGAATCTCCCCTTTGACAATTTTACAAAACAAGCAGTCGGACACGAAAAAACCTCCTTTACAAGCACTTCATACCAAGCAACATCTACCCTTGCTCAATGATTTAAAATCAATATTTAATCTCTAAAAAATATCAGGTCATTTCCTCTCAAGATCCCCCTACTTTCCCGGCCACAAAATCCTCCACACTGGCCAGAGCGTCATCCAGCTTGAGCAGGTCGCTACCGCCCCCCATAGCAGTGTCCGGCTTGCCGCCGCCTTTTCCACCGCAGATGGCGGTAACACTCTTAATTATATCCCCCGCCCTAATTCCCTTGGACACCGCCTCTTTGCCACACGCAGCCAAAAAGGTAATTTTACCATCGCTGACCGCTGCAAGCACAGCGACCACACCAGAGTCCTTATCCCGAAGCGTATCTCCGATTTGGCGAAGCTTAGTGGCATCGGCATCGGGTACTGTGGCCGTAATTACCTTCACGCCTTCTATTTCATGAGCACCGAAGAGGATACGGTCAGCCTCCCCAGCAGCTGCCTGGGTCTGGTACTTCTCTATACTATGGCGCAGATGGCGCAGCTCCTCCACAGTCTGCTGAGCCTTCTCTCGCAACTCAGCGGGCTTAGCCTTGAGGATAGCCGCCGCCTGGAAAAGCATTTCCTGGTTGCGGTTCATCACCTCCAGGGCCAAAGCACCGGTGGTGGCCTCAATGCGCCGCACACCGGAAGCCACGGAGAACTCGCTTCCGATATGGAACATCCCCGCCTTTGCAGTGTTATCCAAATGGGTACCGCCGCACAATTCCACGGAGTATCCACTTCCCATGTCCACCACCCGTACGATATCCCCATACTTTTCTCCAAACAGAGCGATGGCCCCGGACCGCTTAGCCTCTTCCAAAGGCATGATCCTGGTTTGCACATCATAGCCCTCCAGAATTGCCTGGTTTACCATGGTGCTTACCTTTCCCAACTCTTCGTCAGTCATGGCAGAAAAATGGGTGAAGTCAAAGCGTAGGCGATCGGGTTCCACCATAGAGCCCGCCTGCTGTACATGATCCCCCAGGACAACGCGTAAAGCCTTGTCCAGCAGATGGGTGGCAGAGTGGGCCCGCATGATCGCCTTGCGGCGGTCTTGATCGATAGACGCAGTCACTGTATCCCCCAGCTTCAGCGTCCCTGAAACCACCTTGCCGTAATGCATATATTTA
>JAZQMD010000173.1:0-1621 GCA_045543215.1 Oscillospiraceae bacterium | reverse complement strand
TTACTTTCGTCAGTTTAACCATAAGGACATTACCTTCTCCCTTATGTACGCCTTTTCAGAGAACTTTGTTCTCCCCTTGTCCCATGACGAGGTGGTACACATGAAGGGCTCCCTATTAAACAAAATGCCGGGGGAGGATGAGCAGAAGTATGCCGGTGTGCGCGCCTTCTATACCTATATGCTTGCACATCCTGGTAAAAAGCTGCTCATGATGGGTAGCGAGTTCGGCCAGTGGAACGAATGGCATTACGAGCAGTCTTTGGATTGGCATCTGCTGGAGATGGACAATGAGGACGGACAACGCCACCGCGCCCTCCACCAGTTTTTTCGGGAAGTCAACAATTTTTATCTAGCCCAGCCGGCTTTATGGGAGGCAGACTTCTCCTGGGAAGGTTTCCAGTGGCTGTGTGTGGATGATTATCAAGGCAACTGTGTCTCCTTCCTGCGCAAGGATGCCAAAGGCAAGCCCCTGATGATTGTATGCAACTTTTCTCCCGTTCACCGCGATCATTACCGAATGGGTGTCCCATTCCCCGGCCGATATACCGTTCTGTTTAATACCGATGATTTACGCTTTGGCGGCAAAGGTCTGGGAGATAAGGAGGACCTTACCTCGGCTTATCTTCCCTGCCACGGGCAGGATCAGTCCATCGTCCTGGACCTACCCCCCATGAGCGCCCTTATACTCCGGTGTACTAAGCGTTTTCCCCCCAGATTGAAAAAGGCCTTAAAGCAGGATATCCCCCTTCCTTCTGCCCCATAAGCCCAAGAAACTTTATCCCCTTCATACCAAATAACAAGAGGTGAGCGGAAATGAAAAAAGAATGTGTAGCCATGCTTCTGGCCGGTGGTCAAGGCAGCCGTCTCAAGGCGCTGACCAGCCGGGTAGCCAAACCTGCCGTCCCCTTCGGGGGAAAATACCGTATTATTGATTTCCCCCTGTCTAACTGTGTCAACTCCGGTATCGATACCGTTGGCGTACTCACTCAGTACCAGCCTCTGGAACTCAATGGCTATCTGGGCAATGGCCAGCCTTGGGACCTTGACCGATCCGACGGCGGCCTGCATATCCTTCCACCTTACGTGAGCGAAGGGGATGCCGGCACCTGGTACAAGGGCACCGCTAACGCCATCTACCAAAACATGGGGTTTATTGAGCTTTATGACCCCGACTACGTGGTTATCCTCTCCGGAGATCATGTGTATAAGATGGATTACAGCGACATGCTTAAGCGTCACCAGGTCACGCAGGCCGCCTGCACCATCGCGGTGCTGGAGGTAACTCTGGAGGAAGCCAGTCGCTTCGGTATCATGAATGTAGATAAAAACGATATCATCTACGAATTTGAAGAAAAACCCAAAAAGCCCAAAAGCACTCTGGCCTCCATGGGTATCTATATTTTTACATGGTCCAAACTGCGCCAATACCTCATTGCTGACGAAGCCGATCCCAAAAGTTCCAACGATTTTGGTAAAAATATTATTCCCGCCATGCTCAGTGCCGGTGAAATCCTTGCCGCCTACCGCTTTTCCGGCTACTGGCGTGACGTTGGCACCATCGAGTCCCTCTGGGACGCTAATATGGATCTGCTCAGCGAGACGGGGGGCGTACAACTCTTCG
>JAZQMD010000172.1:0-2427 GCA_045543215.1 Oscillospiraceae bacterium | reverse complement strand
GCGTCCAGTGAGCGGCTCGGCGGCCTTGGGAGTGGGGGCGGAGCTGATCAATACCTATGGGCCTGACTCTTTGGTGGGCCGTACTGCGGCGGTAATGCTGGGCTCTACCGAGACTACTTTTTACACCATTGCCGTCTATTTTGGAGCGGCTGGGGTGGCCCGTACCCGGTACGCCGTACCCGCTGCTTTGTGCGCAGATGTGGCCGGATTTCTGGCGGCCGCTTGGGCGGTACGGCTGGTATTTTCGTAAGCGGGTGTGTTTTTCGTTTATTAATCCGCTATGCAACCAATCCTTGTTTTTAGATGCAATAGATTTGTAAATAATTTTTAAATTCCCTTGCAAATTAGTGAAAATGGTATTATAGTATAGTTAGCACTCATGATAAAGGAGTGCTAACTATACTATTTTTGTTTAAGTTTAATATAAGGATGTTGAAGGAGTGCCCAATATGGCAAAAAAGCAGTTTAAGGCGGAATCCAAGCGACTGATGGATCTGATGATTAACTCCATCTACACCCATAAGGAGATATTTCTCCGGGAGATTATTTCTAACAGCAGCGATGCCATCGACAAGCTGGCCTATCAGGCCCTCACTGATGATAAAGTGGGGATTAGACGCTCAGAATTCCAAATTACTATCATCCCTGATGGGGAAAATCGTACTTTGACCGTGTCCGATAATGGGATAGGAATGACTAAGGAGGAGTTAGAGAACAACCTCGGTACGATCGCCAAAAGTGGATCTCACCAGTTTAAACAGGAGATGGAGAAGTCAGAGGAGATAGATATTATCGGTCAGTTTGGAGTTGGCTTCTATTCTGCCTTCATGGTGGCCGACCGGGTTACTGTGATCACCAAGCGCTATGGGGAGGAAGAGGCTTGGAAATGGGAGTCTACCGGAGCGGATGGATATACCATCACCCAGTGCCAGCGGGATAGTGTGGGCACCGATGTGGTTATGCATATTAAGACAGATACGCAGGACGACAAATACTCTGACTATCTGCAAACCTGGAAGCTATCCGAACTGATTAAAAAGTATTCCGATTATATCCATCATCCTATCCGCATGGAGATGGAACACTCCCGCATGAAGGACAAGCCGGCCGATGCTGGTGAGGATTACAAACCAGAATGGGAAATGGTGAAGGAGTGGGAGACGGTCAACTCCATGGTTCCTCTGTGGCAGCGGCCTCGATCCAAGGTGACAGAGGAGGAATACAGTCAGTTTTATAAAGAGAAGTTTGGCACATGGGAAGAGCCTCTCACCGTGATTACCACCACCTCCGAGGGTACGGTTACCTTTAAGGCCATGCTTTTTGTTCCCTCGTCGACCCCATATGACTTTTATACTAGGGAGTACCAGAAGGGACTTCAGCTTTACTCTTCGGGTGTGCTCATTATGGACAGGTGCGCAGACTTGCTCCCCGATTGCTTCCGCTTTGTCCGCGGTGTGGTGGATTCCCCCGACTTCTCCTTGAATATCTCCCGGGAGATGCTTCAGCAAACCCGGCATCTTCAGATTATCGCTACTGCTCTGGAGAAAAAGATTAAAAATGAGCTAATTAAGATTCAGAAAGAGGATCGGGAAAAGTATGAGAAGTTCTGGGTAGCCTTCGGCCGACAAATTAAATATGGAGTAGTGGAGGCCTACGGAGCCAAAAAGGAGTTACTTGAGGATCTTCTGTTATTCACTTCTTCTAAAGAGGGCAGGCTTGTCACCCTGAAGGAATATGAGCAGGCTATGGCCGAGGGGCAGGAGTTTATTTATTATGCTTGCGCCGACTCCACAGAGAAGGCAGCCCGTCTCCCGCAGGCTGAGCGTATCCTGGAAAAGGGATATGAGGTACTCTACCTCACGGAAGAAGTGGACGAGTTCATGGTGCAAATTCTGGACGGAGTTGAAGGAAAGAAGTTTAAATCAGTTTCCGACCCGGATGCACTTCCCGAGACTGAGGAGGAAAAGGAGGTACTGGCCAAGCAGGCTGAGGAAAACAAGGAAATTCTGGAGTTTGTCAAGGAGGCTTTGGGCGATAGGATTAAAGAGGCTCGGATCTCCAAGCTTCTCAAGTCGGGGACAGTATGCCTCACCGCAGGGGGGACCATGTCCATCGAGATGGAGAAGTATTTCCAACGGGTGGAAGGAAACGCCCCCATGAAGGCGGAAAAGGTGTTGGAGCTAAATCCTCAATCCGGAGCTTTTTCTGCATTGAAGAAGGCGGTAGAGGAAAAGGAGACGGAAAAAGCCACCAAGTATGCCGAGCTCCTTTACGCGCAGGCCCTCCTTATTGCAGATCTTCCTTTGGAAAATACGGCCAGTTATACCGAATTGGTGTGTAGTCTTATGAATTAAAATAAAAAGGTAGCCGCAAGAAAGCGGCGGCCTTTTTTTGTACTTGTGCTGGGGAGAAAGAAATGGGTATCCC
>JAZQMD010000171.1:0-1596 GCA_045543215.1 Oscillospiraceae bacterium | reverse complement strand
CTGCGAGGCTAGCCAGAGTTGGGAGGCTAGCTAAGTTGGTGGGTGGAAGGAGGGTACAAAAAGAGGCGCCCTCCCACATTGGGAAGACGCCTCTCACCGCACCAGAATCTATAAATCGATAACTATAGGACCCGGGCCCTGATTAGCCCCACTCAGTTTTCCAAACCCTCCTATGGGTCGATTTCACTGATCACCTCCTTTAGTAGGTCCGCCCACTTGGACGACCCACAACTTTGGTTCAAATTTTGGCGGCTCCTGCCTTCTCCTCCAGATCCATCGCCATCGCTATTGGGAGGAATCTCTGAGCTCGCCCACCGTGGGGCCACACTACTTCGGCTTCCCAATCTTCCAACGGCCTCAACCACTCCTCCCCACGATTCTCCCACCTTCCGGCAGCATCCATGACCCTAACGTAGCGCACGACTGCTACCTCCTGCCCACCGTGGACATCCCGCCAATGGTGTTGCATCCAGTGGATCCCCGTTACTTTGTAGATCCCGCCTTTGAAGTGCTTATAGATTTGGCCGACTACTATTCCGCCCATTACTGAACCTCGCCCACAGTTGTGGAGGACACAAGCTATATTATCCTATATAATATATGTAGACCCCCAGGTATCATAAATATGACATACTGTAAAGCAAATGTCAATAGAGTAAAATGATGTATTTTCTATAGTAGCCTCCAAATTTTGACGTCTAGGCCCGCCTGTCACTAGGCGCCCCACTCCTAGATCCTCCCACTACAAGAGCCAACTTTTCACAAAATTATGTGTTGACATACCAGGCCTAATATGGTAGTGTGTAGGTATAAAGGGAGAAGATGCTATGACCCAACTATCAGTACCAGACAAGAGACGCTCTCCAACTGGCCGGAAGTATGAGCCTAAACAGCTAAACCAGAAGCATCACGAGATACTTCGTCTGGCCCTCCTCGGATACTCAAATGTGGAAATTGCCGAGCGGTTGCACTGTACTCCTGTAACCGTCTCCACTGTTCGTAACTCTGGCCTCGGCCGACAGCAGGCGTCGCTTCTTAAAGCTGAAGCAGACCACCATGCAATCGAGACGGCCAAGCGCATACGGGAACTTGCGCCTGGGGCCATTGAGACGATCAACCAGATTATGAGTGATGAGGACGCCCCTGCAGCTGTCCGCCTCAACGCGGCCAAAGACGTCCTTGATCGCGCTGGCTTTGCCGCTCCGAAACAGGTAAACGTACAGAGTACCTCCGTTACCCTAACCGGAGACGACCTCGAAGGCCTCAAAGCCATTGCCCTTCAGAGAGCCCAGCAGAACGGTCTTGTCATAGATGTCACTCCCGAGGAGGACGGCGCATGATAGATGCTGCTTCTCCCTTTATGCAGGATCCCGTTTGGCGCCGCCTCCTCATCGAATCATCCCAGTCCACGAAGTGCTTCGCTACCACCTTCCTACCTTCGCGCTTCGACAGGCCGTTTGCTTCCATCTCGGACTCAATCTTCGAAGCGATTGACAATCCTAAGATTCAAAAGGTAGTGATAGCGGCACCTCGTGGCTGGGGCAAAACTACCATCGACACCATAGCATACCCTGCTAGAAATATCTGCTTCGGCTT
>JAZQMD010000170.1:0-1650 GCA_045543215.1 Oscillospiraceae bacterium | reverse complement strand
AAGCAACCCCTCCAACTCAGGCGTGGCCTCTTGCGCTAACTGGCACAACTTTTCCACTACATCCTTTGTTTTGGGTTCTGCGCCATCGCAAAGCCACTTGTTTGCTATGTCCATCAGTTCGGCGCAATTAACATCCAGTATCATGTTTACAAGTGTCCCGCTTGGGTCCGTCTGTCGGTCGGTTCGCAGTGCCCCAACCCATGGTTGGATGTACACGTGCTTACTCAGATTGATAGCCACCATAGACGGCACATCCAAAACCATGTAAGCGTACCACAAGTTACAAATCTGGCTACGCCCTTCCTTCAAGATTGATTTTTTCCATCCGCTGTTCGGGGCCAAGTCCCGGGTTGGCAAAGTTATCAGGCTCTTCTTGTCCCTGACCGTCACAAGCACACGCCTGCGACATTCGCCCCAGTCCCAAATCCCAGGAAACTTTAGAAGCGTTATCTTCATTTCGTCCCGCCCCCTAACGGTTTGACTGTTTCCCGGAGCATTTCTTTCCCATGGGCTTTAAGGCTTTCTTTGTCCATCTTGGCAATCAGCCTTCTAATCCGTTTTTCCCTTGCATCCAGCATAGCCTCGTACATGTCCACAGTCTTTCGCATGTGGATATTGCACGCCAGGAAAACCCCCATCGTTGCCAACGCACCAATGGACAATCCGCCAATAAATGGGTCAAGCCTCATTGCTTTTCCTCCTTCTTCCCTCCACTCTTCTCGATGATTCTTGCGGCTGAAAATTTGGCCCTTTCGCCATGCTCAAACAACCGCTCTATATCAAAATCCTCGAACTCTAGACCATCTAACCCATACTCACTTGTCAGCCCCTCGTATACCGTCTTTGGTCCGTCCTTATAAATGTGGTCTAGAGCAGGCCCCAGGTTTTCCAGGAATTGCCCCATCCGTCTTTGGAGCGTCTTCAGGTCCCCAAACGTTAGTTTAATGGCGTAAAGCGTGATGAGGATATTGACCGATGCTATATAACCTTCCCCTTCATACATCATTTCCGCCATTTGTTCTCCCATGTCTTGGGCCAATTCCTGTGAACGGGCTTCGAGCCACTCTATCAGGGTATCAACCCTGCATCCGGTCACTTGAGAGATTTGTTGCAGTGTCCAGGTAGATACCGGCGCCGTTGGGATAGGTCGCTTTTCCCGCTGGGCCTTCCTTCTCATTGCTCTATTCATTTCAGCCCTCAAACGGCCCCAGAACGCACCTTAACGGTTCGCACGCTTAAGTTATCGATGATTCGCCTAAGTGCGCTCTATGGGCCTAAAATAAGCCTGATACGGGCTTATTTGCCAGTGCTACCAAACCCGCCTTTCCTTTCGGTCTCTGACAGGGTTTCCACCTCCTGCACCATGCAGGGGATATACGGGGTTACGACGATTTGGGCAAAACGGTCGCCCCTTTGGAGCTTGCACGGGTATACACCGTCATTTGCCATGTAGGCGATCACTTCGCCACGGTAATCTGAGTCGATGATATTAGCCCCTGCGGCGATCCGGATTCCTCGCTTGCCCATGCTACTCCTTGTGACCAACAGCCCATAGTATCCAGGCGGGATTTCCATGGCAATCCTCGGATGTATCGCCATGATATCCCCGGGAAAGATTGTCTGGTCTTCGGTGGAGTACAGGTCAAGGCC
>JAZQMD010000169.1:0-2283 GCA_045543215.1 Oscillospiraceae bacterium | reverse complement strand
ACCTAAAAATACCCAGCTGTTTTTACTGCTCTTGATAGTAGCAATAAAAACTTAGTTTTTCTTCTCTTCAATTTTCTTTTCCTTCTTGCCACTTTCAGGGGCAGCATCCTGAGAAGCCTGAGTTCCCTTAGAGGAAACCGCCCATTTGGTGAATTCCATCCGAACCCGGTCTGCCCCAGTCTCCATAACGACCGTCTGATCCTTTATCGCACAGATGGTACCTACTACACCGCCGATGGTGGTGATCTCATCTCCAATTTTTAAGCCATTACGCATTTCAGCAATGGCTTTCTTCCGCCTGTTCTCCGGTCGAATCATTAAGAAATAGAATGCGGCGAACATGACAACAAGCATAATAATGGTTTCTGCACCCATAAATTAATTCCTCCCATGTGCAATTATTATTTTATAAACTTTTCCTAAATTATAACGGCTATTCACATCAAATACAAGTCTTTTTCCTGCGATCTTCCCTCATACTCGCCCTGCTAACCGCTCCGAATAGGTGGCCCGGAACTGTGCAAAATACCCTTGATCCAAAGCCAGACGGATTTGGGCTGTCAAATCATTATAAAAATATAGATTATGCACCACCGCAAGACGCATACCAAGCATCTCCCCTGCTGTAAATAGATGACGTAAATAAGCCCGAGAAAAAGATCTACAGGTCGGACATCCACACCTTGCATCAATTGGCCGTTGGTCAATTTTGTACTTCTCATTTTTAATGTTCAGTGCACCGTTCCAAGTAAAAAGTTTTCCATGGCGAGCATTGCGTGCAGGCATAACACAGTCAAAAAAATCAATCCCCCTGGACACTCCCTCAATAATGTTGGATGGAGTTCCTACCCCCATAAGGTAACGTGGCTTATCTATCGGCATATAGGGCTCCACCGCATCGATGATATCGTACATCACTTTGGTCTCCTCCCCTACTGCCAGTCCACCAATGGCATAGCCCTCGCAGTCAATTTGAGCCGTTTTCTGCATATGCCAAATGCGCAGATCTGGATAGACGCTGCCTTGATTGATACCAAACAACATTTGCTGAGGATTAACACAATTAGACAAAGAATTTAACCTATCATGCTCTGCTTTACATCGTTCAAGCCAGCGGAGCGTACGTTCACAGGAAGCCTTGGCATATTCATAGGAGGCAGGGTTCTCAACGCACTCATCAAAGGCCATGGCAACATCGCTACCCAAGTTTGACTGAATCTGCATAGATTGCTCGGGTCCCATAAAAATCTTTCGACCATCAATATGGGAAGCAAACGTGACACCTTCCTCTGAAATCTTGCGCAATCCCGATAAGGAGAACACCTGAAATCCACCACTATCGGTGAGAATGGGGCCATCCCAATCCATAAATTTATGCAATCCTCCCATTTCTCTGACCACCTGATCGCTTGGGCGTAAATGGAGATGATAGGTATTTGATAGCTCAATCTGACACCCTAACTCTTTTAAATCATGAGCCGACACAGCTCCTTTAATAGCTCCTTGAGTACCTACATTCATAAACACTGGGGTCTGGACTGTTCCATGGGCGCAAACAAATTTGCCACGGCGAGCCTTATTTTCAGTTTTTATTACCTCAAACACACAAAAACTCCTTTTTTCTTGGTAGATAAACATCGCATCTACAATATGGGCAGGTTCAGGTTATAGGATATTCAGTGACACATATAAAATCTCCCAAAAATATAGTACGAAGATTATACACTCTATCTGATCCAATTTCAAGGTCCGCATGGTTAAGCGGTGTGGTAGTCGTACCAATACGACGTCCAGATCAAAAAAGATTACTGTATGTTTCTCTCCAAGACAAATAAAACAAGTTTGTAATTCCGGACTATCCGCCCAGCATGTATGCAACGAGGACTACAAGCAAATACTAAAAAGGCAAATAGCAGTTAACTTGATATAAAACATAACAAATTAGAGGCTAACCAGGGAATCCGGTTAGCCTCCAAGTCGTTAATTTATCAAAAACTATGATCCATTCATCCACAAAAATGTTTTTCGTCCACTAACGTCCAGCTTAAACAGTCTCCATATCGTCTCCCTTGCTATACACCTGTAGGAAGCGCGCCAGCATGGCGGAAACCTCCGCACGTGTAGCCGTGCCAATGGGATCTAGGATATTACCATCCCGGCCGGTGACGACACCGCGGCTATAGGCCCAGGAAACTGCCTGGCCAGCGTAGTCCGAAATCTTATTCCGATCCACAAAGTCAGGCATTACTGTCCCTTTGGCGAACACATCGTAGCCCTTGTACT
>JAZQMD010000168.1:0-17015 GCA_045543215.1 Oscillospiraceae bacterium | reverse complement strand
GAGCAGAAGAAGAAGTATTTGGTTCCTCTGGCTAAGGGAGAAAAGATTGGTGCGTTCGGCCTGACTGAGCCCAATGCAGGTTCCGATGCTGGTGGTACTGAGACCATCGCTGTGGACAAGGGCGATCACTGGTTACTTAACGGTGGTAAGATTTTTATCACCAACGCGCCCAAGGCGGATACTTATGTGGTTTTTGCCGTCACTACCCCGGATATCGGCACTCGTGGCATCTCCGCTTTCATTGTGGAGAAAGGTTGGAAGGGATTTGAGTTCGGTGACCACTATGATAAGATGGGTATTCGATCTTCGTCTACCGCTGAGTTAATTTTTAACGATGTGAAAGTACCCAAAGAGAACTTGCTTGGCAAGGAGGGCGAGGGCTTCAAGATCGCTATGGCTACGCTGGATGGTGGTCGTATCGGTATTGCTTCTCAGGCTCTGGGTATCGCTCAAGGGGCCTATGAGGCGGCTCTGGAGTATGCGAAGGAGCGCATTCAGTTCGGCAAGCCCATCGCTTTCCAGCAGGCAATTTCTTTCAAGCTGGCTGACATGGCTACCAAGCTGCGCTGTGCCCGTATGCTGGTCTATTCTGCCGCTGAGTGCAAAGAGGCCCATGTGCCCTATGCCACTGAGGCAGCCATGGCTAAGATGTATGCCTCCGATATTGCGTTGGAGGTTACCAACGATGCGCTGCAGATTTTCGGCGGTACCGGGTTCCTCAAGGGTATGGACGTGGAGCGTATGTACCGCGATGCCAAGATTACTACTATTTATGAAGGGACCAACGAGATTCAGCGTGTGGTTATTGCAGCAAATATCCTGGGTAAGCCACCCAAATCTGCAGGCGGTGGTAGCCGCTCCGTGGCTAAGAAGGCTGCTCCCATCACTGGTGTACGTAAGAAAATGATCTATAAGGGTGATGCCCAGGAGAGTGTGAATGCTCTGGTGGAGGCCCTGAAGAAGGACGGCTATGACTTCACCGTAGGTATCGATATTGATACCCCCATTGTCCAGGCTGAGCGCGTGGTTTCTGTCGGTAAGGGCATTGGTGAAGAGAAGAATATGAAGCTGGTTCAGGATCTGGCCGCTGCGGCTGGTGCTGCGCTGGGTTCCTCACGCCCCGTAGCTGAGACTCTGAAGTATGTGCCCCTGAACCGCTATGTGGGTATGTCTGGCCAGAAATTTACTGGAAACCTATATATCGCCTGCGGTATCTCCGGTGCTACTCAGCATCTGAAGGGGATTAAAGATGCTTCTACCATCGTGGCTATTAACAAGAATGGTAACGCTCCCATATTCAAAAACTGTGACTATGGTATCGTAGGCGATATGAATGTGATACTTCCCTTGCTGGCGGCAGCCTTGGACACCGGAAAGAAGAAGCCTGCACCTCCTATGGTGAAGATGAAGCGGCCCCCTGCCCCCAAGCCCGAGCCTCTGGGCAAGCGGTATGTATGCAGTGGATGTGGTTACGAGTATGTTCCTGAACTCGGTGACGAGGATGCCGAGGTTGCTGCTGGCACTTTGTTTGAAAAGTTGCCCGAGGATTGGGTCTGCCCCGAGTGCGCAGAAGAGAAGTCTGTCTTTATTGAGGCCTGATTGCGGAAGGAGAAACGAATATGTATTGTGTGCGAGAAGTAACCAAGGATTTGTACTGGGTTGGTGCCAATGATCACCGCCTAAATCTGTTTGAAAATATTCATCCTATCCCCAAGGGTGTATCCTATAACGCTTATCTGTTGCTGGATGAGAAAACTGTACTCTTTGATACCGTTGATTGGTCGGCTTGCCGCCAACTGATGGAGAATATGGAATATCTGTTGGGCAACCGTCCTCTGGACTACCTGGTGATTAATCATATGGAGCCTGACCATGGAGCCTGTGTGGAGGAGATCCTTCTGCGTTGGCCCAAGGTAAAGATCATTTCTACCGAAAAATCCTTCATGTTTATGCGTCAGTTTGGCTTCCAGGTCGACGGACATGAACTTATTGAAGTGAAGGAGGGGGACACCTATACCTTTGGAACCCATACTGTCACTTTTGTGGCAGCCCCCATGGTTCACTGGCCTGAGGCTATGGTTACATTTGATGTGACCAATGGCGTACTTTTCTCAGCCGATGCTTTTGGCACATTTATTGCGCTCGATGGTAAGCTCTTTGCTGATGAGGTGAATTTTGACCGAGATTGGCTTGATGAGGCACGCCGTTACTTCACTAACATCGTTGGTAAATACGGGCCTCACACTCAGTTGTTGTTAAAAAAGGCATCTGGAATTTTGGACAAAATTAAATACATATGCCCCCTCCATGGTCCCGTGTGGCGCAAGGATCTGGGCTATTTTGTGGAGAAGTACGACAAGTGGAGCCGCTATGAGCCCGAGGTGAAGGGGGTAATGATCGCCTATGCCTCCATGTATGGCAACACTGAGGCTGCTGCTCAGGCCCTGGCCGCCAAACTGTGCGAGAAAGGCTTGACAAACGTGACTGTATACGACGTGTCTAATACCCATGTGTCTGATCTTATTTCGGATGCATTTAAGTACAGTCATATCGTCTTGGCGTCCGTGACCTACAACTTGGGCATTTATCCCGTGATGCATAACTTCCTTATGGATATGAAAGCCCTTAACCTGCAAAACCGGACCTTTGCTTTGGTTGAGAACGGCTCTTGGGCTTGTAAGTCTGGTGACTTAATGCAGAAGTTCATTGATGAGGAGCTGAAGAACATGACAGTGCTCAATGAGCGGCTGTCTATGGCATCCTCGCTCCATTCTGATAAAGCAGTAGAGCTGGAAAATCTGGCCTCTGCGTTGGTAGAGTCTGTACGGGCTTAAGCAAAAATGTAAGAAGGAAACCTTCCAGTTATCGGGAGGTTTCCTTCTTTGTGGGCAACTACAGAGAATAGAAAAAGAGGTTTCCCGAAGGGAAACCTCTTTTTCTATTTATGTCTATTCTAGTATAGCCCCTCTGGCGGCACTGGTAACAAGTCTGGCGTATCGGGCGAGATAGCCGGTTTTTACCTTGGGTTCGGGGCATATCCATTTGGCTTTGCGATCAGCTAAAGTGGCTTCATCCACCAGCAGGTCGATTTTGCAGTTTAGTATATCAATAGAGATAGTATCCCCCTCTTCAACAAGGGCGATGGGGCCACCCTGGGCAGCTTCCGGGCAGACGTGTCCGATGGAGGCTCCACGAGTGGCGCCAGAGAAGCGTCCATCGGTAATAAGAGCGACTTCTTTATCTAAGCCCATACCTGCGATAGCAGAGGTAGGATTGAGCATTTCTCGCATGCCGGGGCCTCCTTTGGGGCCTTCGTAGCGAATGACTACAACGTCTCCGGCTACAATTTTTCCGGCATAGATGGCGGAGATGGCATCGTCCTCAGAATCAAATACTCGGGCAGGGCCGGTATGAGCCATCATTTCCTGGGCCACGGCGGACTGCTTAACCACGCAGCCCTCGGGGGCAAGGGTGCCTTTCAGGACAGCAATGCCACCATAGGGTGAGTATGGATTTTCGATAGGACGGATGAGTTCTGGATTCAGATTTTCCACACCTTCCAAGTTTTCCGCAACGGTTTTACCAGTGCAAGTGGGCAGGGAGGTGTCAATGAGGTTTTTCTTGGATAGCTCTTTCATGACAGCATATACCCCGCCAGCCCGTTCCAAATCTTCCATGTAGGTGTCCCCGGCGGGGGCCAGGTGGCACAGGTTTGGGGTCTTTTTGCTTATGTGGTTGGCTGTGTCCAGATCAAGCTCAATGCCACACTCATGAGCGATGGCAGGGAGGTGGAGCATGGAGTTGGTAGAGCAGCCTAAGGCCATGTCTACGGCCTCAGCGTTGTGGAAGGCAGCTTTGGTCATAATATCACGGGGACAAATATTTTTTTCCAGCAACTCCATGATTTTCATACCGGTGTATTTTGCAAGGCGAAGCCGGGCTGACCATACGGCTGGGATGGTCCCATTGCCCCGCAAGGCCATGCCAATTGCTTCTGTAAGGCAGTTCATGGAGTTAGCGGTGTACATGCCCGAGCAGGAACCGCAGGTGGGACAAGCGCTATTTTCGTATTCCTCTACCCCGGCATCATCCAATTTTCCGGCTTTATAGGCTCCTACGGCCTCGAACATGTGGGATAGGCAAGTGCGCTGGCCATTTTGCAGAGTGCCGGAGAGCATGGGGCCACCGGAGCAAAAAATAGTTGGAATGTTCAAACGGGCGGCAGCCATGAGAAGGCCGGGGACGTTTTTGTCGCAGTTGGGAATCATGACCAGGGCATCAAATTGGTGGGCCAGACCCATGGCCTCGGTGGAGTCAGCGATAAGATCACGTGTGGCTAGGGAATATTTCATACCGATATGTCCCATGGCAATGCCGTCACATACGGCGATGGCGGGGAATTCCACAGGGGTGCCGCCTGCACTGCGAATGCCCGCTTTTACTGCTTCGGCAATCTTATCCAGATTCATGTGGCCGGGGACAATTTCGTTATAGGAGCAGACCACCCCAATCAGGGGACGCTCAAGCTCTTCTTTGGTATAGCCCAGGGCATAAAAGAGGGATCGGTTGGGGGCGCGCTCCACACCCTTGGTCACGTTGTCGCTTCGCATATTGTTCACCTGTTTTCTTTGAGTTTTAATAGGGCTTTTTTATTTTATTGGTGGAAAAATATTAATAGGGAGTCATAGAGTAGGGCTCTATTGCTGGATGGAAGTGGATCCCTCCGTCTATATGAGGGGGAAAAAGTCATAAGTAAAAGGTAGGCCGCCTGTTTTTGGACAGGCGGCCTGAGCTTATGCTGCCCTACTCGCTTTGACATCCTCCCGGGGGAAAGGAATCAATTAGTTGGAGGCGGTGTCAGGGTTGGCATCATCACCCCATAGCATGTTTTTGCGCAACTGGGCGCCTACGATCTCCATCTGGTGCTTAGCCAACTGGGCCCGCTTGGAGTTGAAAAAGGTGCGGCCGTTTCTGTTCTCAGCAATCCATTTGCCGGCGAAGGTACCATCCTGTATATCGGAGAGGACAGCCTTCATATTTTTCTTTGTCTCTTCATAGGGGAGCACCCGGGGGCCAGAGACATACTCGCCGTATTCGGCAGTATCGGAAATGGAGTAATTCATCATGGCAACGCCACCCTTGTTAATTAGGTCGATGATGAGCTTCATTTCATGGATACATTCGAAATAAGCATTTTCAGGCTCATAGCCGGCTTCTACCAAAGTCTCGAAACCACAGCGCATCAGGTCCACCACGCCGCCGCATAGTACTGCCTGTTCGCCGAACAGGTCAGTCTCAGTTTCATCGTGGAAGGTGGTCTCCATTACCCCGGCCCGGGCACCGCCGATTCCGGCAATGTAAGCAAGGGCGGTCTTCATGGCATTTCCGGTGGCATCCTGCTCGACTGCCACCAGGCAGGGCACACCCTTGCCTGCCACATATTGGGAGCGCACGGTATGGCCGGGACCTTTGGGGGCGGCCATGAATACGTCTACGCCAGCGGGGGGAACGATCTGGCCGTAGCGAATGTTGAAGCCGTGGGCAAAGGCAATGGCCTTACCTTCAGTGAGATTGGGGGCAATATCGGCCTTGTACATGTCAGCCTGCTTTTCATCGTTGATAAGGATCATAATGATGTCAGCCTTCTGGGTAGCCTCAGCTACGGTCATAACTGTAAAGCCATCTTTTTCGGCGACTGACCAGCTTTTACCTCCCTTGTATAGGCCTACGATCACGTCCACGCCGGAGTCCCGCAGATTTTGGGCGTGGGCATGGCCCTGGGAGCCATAGCCTACCACCGCCACCTTTTTACCTTTAAGATAATTTAGGTCACAGTCTTTTTCATAATACATTTTTGCCATAGTGCGTTTCCTCCTCAAAGGTTTAATTTGTGTCATTTATTATATAAGGTAGACGGAGAACAGAAAAGTTCATATGTTACAATTTAAAAAGATTAAGTAGATAAATGGATAATGGGGCCTTCTTAAATTTTGGCTGATTTCAGGTCACATTCTTCCCGTAATTATATTCTTCTCGGGTCTTAGTGTGGTCGTAAATGGTCTGTTTGCCTCTCTGGAGGGCGATCATCCCCGTGCGCCCTACTTCAAGGATACCGAAGTCTTCCAGCAGGCTAAGAATGGCCTTGGTTTTTTCTGCATTGCCCACCACAGCGATGGTAAGGCTTTCTTTGCCCATATCCAGGATGGAGGAGCGGAACACGTTGACAATCTGGATAATTTCATCCCGCTGATCCCGCGTGTCAGCCTTCACCTTAATTAAGGTGAGCTCCCGGCGGATAGATTCCTCATCGGTGAGCACTTCCACCGAGATGACGAGCAACAGCTTGCTCAGCTGGGTGGCCAACTGTTGGATCGTTTTTTCGTCCACTACCGTTACCACAGAGATACGAGTGATGC
The DNA here is from genome assembly GCA_045543215.1 of Oscillospiraceae bacterium. Lineage (GTDB taxonomy): Bacteria > Bacillota > Clostridia > Oscillospirales > Oscillospiraceae > DXYV01. Next base: position 10,599 of record JAZQMD010000168.1, on the reverse strand, counting down.
CAGGGCGGTCGCTGAGTCCGGCGCAGATGGAGTGAATGTTATAGCCCTTTCGGGAGAAAAGACGGGCTACTTGGCTAAGTACACCCGGGGTGTCCTCTACTAAGATGGATAGGGTATAGGCTTTTTTTTCGCTCATTATATGGCGCACCCCCTTAGGTCAGCATGAAGTTGGTGATAGGACTCCCGCCTCCTACCATGGGCCGTACCATTTCATCCATGTGGATGGCCACATCAATTACATAACCGTGACCCCATTGCAAAGCTTCCTTCAGGGAAGCTTCCAATTCCTCCACGGTAGTTACCCGGGCCCCCTTCAGGCCGTAAGCTTGGGCCAACTTGACGAAATCAGGGGCAAAATCTAGGTCGGTCTGGGAGAAGTGTTTTTGATAAATGAGGTTTTGCCACTGGCGTACCATACCCAGGGTACGGTTATTGAAAATCACTGTGATTACAGGGATATCGTAATGGCTCTCGGTAGCGAGCTCTTGGCAGTTCATGCGGAAACAGCCATCGCCAGTGATATGGAGCACCGTTTTATCTGGGTTGCCTAATTTGGCCCCCAGGGCAGCTCCAAGCCCAAATCCCATTGTGCCAAAGCCACCGGAGGTAAGTAACTGACCCGGATAATCAAAGTGGAAGTGCTGGATGGACCACATTTGATGCTGCCCCACGTCGGTGGCCACGATTGTGTCGTTGGGGAGGGTCAGGCGTATGGTTTCCAGTACCTGCTGAGGGGTGAGAGTGCCTGCCGCTTCATCATATACCGTGGAACGGGGGAAAGAGAAAACATATTGTTTCCAATCGGTGTGGTTTAGCTTATCCACCTTCTGATTGAGCAGCTCCAACACCAGTTTGGCATCTCCGATGATATGGTGGTCGGCCCTGACATTCTTGCCGACCTCCGCCCGATCGATGTCAATGTGAACAATTTTGGCCTTTTGAGCAAAGGTGGTTGGATCCAGGGCTACCCGGTCGGAGAAACGGCAGCCCACAGCAATAAGCAGGTCACAGCTGTCGCAGGCCATGTTGGATGCCTGGGTGCCATGCATACCGATCATGCCAGTGGTGAGAGGATGGTTGCCTGGGAAACCGCCCCCTCCCATGACAGTGATAGCCACAGGGGAGTCAATGGTCTCGGCCAAGCGCAGGAACTGCTCATGAGCTCTGGAGCGTACCACCCCTCCCCCGCAGATGAGCAGAGGCTTGCGAGCGGATGAGATCAGGTCAACCAGCTTATCAACGTCCTCACGGATCGGCTCGGGAGGCTTGATATCCCATCCCATACGATGGGTAAGGGTTGCCAGACGGCCGTGCTGGATATGTTTAAAGCGGGGAAGAAACTCATAGTCGACCATCACGTTCAGGGCGGTGACATTCTTTAAAAAGTCAATGAGCACCGGGCCAGGTCGGCCTGTGGAAGCTACGGCGAAGGCTTCCCGAATCACATCGGGGATGGTGGAGGGATCTCGCACCAGGTAAGTAGCCTTGGTGATGGGCATGGCTATACCGGTGATGTCCACCTCTTGGAAGGCATCCTTACCCAGCAGATTTTCTCCAACATTGCAGGTGATAAATACCACAGGGGAGGAGTCCATGTAGGCAGTAGCGATGCCGGTGGTCAGGTTGGTGGAACCAGGACCTGAGGTGGCGAAGCATACCCCCACCTTACCCGTAGCACGGGCATAGCCATCGGCTGCATGAGCCGCCCCCTGTTCATGGGCGGTGAGATAGTGGTGAATTTTGTCTGAATAATGGTATAGTTCATCATAGAGGTTTAAAATGGTTCCCCCTGGATAGCCGAAGATGGTATCCACCTCCTGTTCCAGCAGGCACTCCATAATGGCCTGTGTGGCGCGTACCTTCAAAACGCTTCCCTCCTTTAAATTTTATTGCTGCCCTTTTGGACGGCGATCATGCCTGTGCGGGCTACCTCCAAGATGGAGAAGGGGCGCAACAGGGACTGAAACAGCTCCACCCGTTCTGTGGTATCGGACAGCTCCAGGGTCATAGAGGTGGCAGAAATATCATCAATCTTGCCGCCCATAATCTGGCAGACATTCATGATATCCGGTCTGGTCTTGGTGGTAGCGTTGACCTTGATAATCATCAGCTCACGGCCGATCATCTTGTCTTCTTCGATGACACGTACCTTAATGACTTCCACCAGTTTATTGAGCTGCTTTTCTACCTGCTCTACCACACTGTTGCCGCTGTCCACGATAATGGTGATGCGGGAGACCGATGGGTCGTCGGTTACACCCACGGCCAGAGATTCAATGTTAAAAGCTCGGCGGGAAAAGAGGCCGGTAATACGGTTGAGTACACCTGCCTGGTTCTCCACCAGGACGGAAATGGTTTGCTTCATAGCCGGGATCTCCTTTCTTAGGCATTGGTAGACAGTTCGGTGTCTACATCACAAATAAGCAGATAGGGGCCTTTGTGGGCAAGCATGGCATCTACCGCAGCCTCCGTCTGGGTGGGATCGCACAGCCGGGTGTGGGCCACGCCATAGGCATCGGCTAACACTTGGAAGTCGGGAGAGTGATCCAGTGCCACGCCAAATGGACCGCTATACGAGTTGCGTTGAATTTGGTGAACCATGCCAAGTGTCTTGTTGTCCATGAGAATAATCTTCACGTCAGCATCCAAGGTGCGCAGCGTGGATAACTCGTTGAGAAACATTTGGAAGGATCCATCGCCGCAGATTACCACGGTCTGCTTGCCTGGCTCGGCTACCTTGGCGCCCAGAGCGGCTGGGAGGGAATAACCCATGGTTCCAAGACCGCAAGTGGTAAGGAAACGGCTATCTTCCTTCAAGGTAAGGTGACTGCAGGCCCAGATTTGGTTTTGTCCCACATCCACGGCGATGTTAGCGCTTTTATCCAGCCGGTCGCCCAGGATGCGGAGTACCTGGCCGGGATGGACGGTTCCGGCTGGAGCCTCCAGGGGACGGGAGAGTTCCTCCTCCCGCCGTGCGCGGATGGCTTCTACATCCTGAGGATGGGCGGTAGGGGAGAGGGTTAGAATCTGCTCCAGAATTACCTTTACATCTCCCACCACAGGAATGGTAGCCGACATGTTTTTGCCAATCTCCGCTGGGTCCACGTCCAGGTGTATGATTTTCATCCGCCGGCCGATCTCACTGGGTTGAAGGATGGATCGATCAGCTACCCGGGCGCCACACAGGATGCACAGGTCGGATTTTGCCAGAGTCTTATTGGCTATGGGGGTGCCAAAAGAGCCGATCATACCCATGTTCAAAGGGTGGTTGGTAGGCAGTAGCCCCAGACCCATCATGGTGGTAATTACAGGAATACCGGTGGACTCGGCAAAAAGCCGCAGTTCTTTTTTGGCACCGGCGCTCACCGCACCTCCACCGGCCACGATGACCGGCCTTTGTGCCATAGCAATGGCTTCTACCGCTCGCTTAATCTGCAACGCATTGCCCTTCACCGAGGGCTTATAGCCCCGGATGTCCACCTCCTGAGAAAAGTCGGGCTCCAGGTGGGCCTTCTGTATGTCCACAGGGATATCGATGAGCACTGGCCCCTTACGGCCGGAGTTGGCGATATAAAATGCCTCTTTGACAATGCGGGGAATCTGCTTGACATCTTTAACCAAATAGGAGTGCTTGATAAAGGGAGCAACGGCACCGGTAATATCTACTTCCTGGAAAATGTCCCGGCCCAATAGATGACTTTGCACCTGGCCGGTGATGGCCACCATGGGGATGGAATCCATATAGGCGGTGGCAATGCCGGTGATAAGATTGGTAGCCCCCGGGCCGGAGGTTACCATACACACCCCCACCTTGCCTGAGCAGCGGGCATAGCCTGAGGCCATGTGTCCCGCGTTTTGTTCTGTGCGTACCAAAGTATAGCTAATATCAGACGTAGCCAATGCATCCACAGCCGGGCAGATGGTAGCACCGGCATATCCAAACAGATGGGTAACACCTTCAAACCTCAGGGCCTCTATCAGAGCCTGCGCTCCATTCATCATGGTCATGACCTCCTTGAGAAGAAAAAATAAAAAGCAAAAAAACTCCGTCCGACTAGGACGAAGTTTCCTCCGTGGTACCACCTAAATTCACAGAGATGCCCTCTGCGCACTCATCGCCCCAGTAACGGAGGGGAACCGTTCCGGCTTACTATGAGGATACACACTTCAGCCAGACTGCTCACGGGTGACTTTCACCAGCGGCTCCGGAGGAACTTTCACCAACCGTTCCCTCTCTAGGCCGGATGCCGTCGACTACCTCCCGATCATCGCCTTTGGGCTATGAATACTCTAAACATTATTAAAAGGGACATGCTGGCATTTACCATGATATCAGATAGAGCCAGCGGTATTGCTCCAAAAATACAAAGTATTTTTATCAATGGATGAATATCATCATAGTAGTTCAGGGATCATTTGTCAACGGCACAAAAAGGAATAGGGGGAAATTTAAGCGGTTTCTACCAAAAAGATTAAAGAAAGAGGAAAGTCACTTTGTGCGAGATTTTAATAAAAAGTTGGAGGAACGGGAAAACTTTGTTAAAAAAATAACAAAAAAACAAAAAATGTTCGGGTTTAAGGTAGACAGGGGGGGATGGACGATGCTAGAATATTAATTGATTCGGAACGGGCGGGAAAGCAGATTGCAGGGGAATGTGGCCGCCTGCCGGAGGGGTCGGATGCTGGAGGGGGTATCGGCCTTTCATTAAGCAAAGAGGTGAGGGTATGTTACAAAAGTTCTTCGGCGGCATTCATCCAAATGACCACAAGAGTGTCTCCAAATTCAAAGTGATTACGCCTCTCAGGGAACAGCCGGCTCAGGTGGTGATACCCATGCTAATGCATTTGGGTGTACCCTGTAAGCCTGTGGTTACGAAGGGGGATACGGTGAAAGTGGGCCAGCTCATTGGGGAGACTACCGGACTTGGTGCGCCTGTTCATGCCAGTGTGTCGGGGACGGTGGCGGCTGTGGAGCCCAGACCAAACAACAGTGGCAAGCCAGTGATGAGCGTGGTCATCGACAACGATTTCCAGGATACCCGGACAGATCCCCTTGTCCGTCCCGTGCCTGTCGAACAGCTTACGCCGGAGCAGGTGGTGGCCCTGGTACGGGATGCTGGCATCACTGGTATGGGGGGCGCGGGTTTTCCAACCCATGTTAAGCTCTCTGGCGCGATTGGAAAGGCAGATATTTGCATCATCAATGGCGCGGAGTGTGAGCCATGGATTACCTCCGACCACCGACTGATGTTGGAGCAGGGAGACCGGGTCGTAGGTGGTGCGCGTATTTTGATGAAGGCCCTAGGCCTTTCCCATGTTTACATCGGCATTGAGGAAAACAAGTCTGATGCCATTGGATATCTCAAAGGATTAGTGGGGGATCAGGGGGATGTGATTGTAGAGGGGCTCCACACCCGCTACCCCCAAGGCGCTGAGAAACAGCTTATCCAGCGTATTACAGGCCGTCAGGTGCCTCCTGGTGGCCTGCCCGCCGATATAGGATGCTGTGTGTTTAACGTAGGCACCGCTGTGGCTGTGTATGAGGCTGTCTATGAGGGTAAGCCATTGACACACCGGGTGGTCACAGTCACAGGTTCGGCGGTGAAGGAGCCCTGTAATTTTCTGGCACCTATCGGAACCTTGTACTCCTATCTGGTTGAACAGGCAGGAGGTTTTAAAGAGATGCCTGCTCGGGTTATTGCGGGTGGTCCCATGATGGGGGTTGCGCAGTTTGAGCTGGATGTACCTATGGTTAAGGCCAGCAACTGTGTGCTTTGCCTTGCCCGTGCTGAGTTGCCCGCCCAGGATCCGGAGCAGGCATGCCTGCGCTGTGGTCGCTGCGTTAATGTATGCCCCATGCATCTTACTCCGTTGTATATGCATATGTACGCTGAACGGGAGCAATGGGAACAGTGTGAGAAACTGCGTATGATGGACTGCATAGAGTGCGGTTGCTGCAGCTATATCTGTCCAGCCCGTATTCCCCTGGTGCAGAGCTTCCGCAGGGGTAAAGTTGGTATCCGCAGTATGGCCGCGGCTATGAAGTAAGGAGGCGATTAAAAATATGCAAACAAAAGAAGCCGTTAAGCTGGAACTGAGCGTGGCCTCCTCTCCTCATGCCTCCTCCCCGTTTGGAACCAGACAGCTTATGCGGGATGTACTTATTGCTCTTGTCCCAGCCTTATGTATGGGGGTATATTTCTTCGGCCCACGAGCCCTGATACTCACCGTCGTGTCTGTACTGGGCTGTGAGTTTTTCGAGTGGGGCTACCGCAAAATAATGAAACAGTCCAATACCTGCGCAGACCTTTCTGCAGCGATAACCGGTGTGTTGCTGGCCTTTGTGTGCCCGGTCTATCTGCCCTACTGGATGATCCTCATTGGAGATTTCTTTGCCATTGTGGTGGTCAAGCAGCTCTTCGGCGGCTTGGGAAAAAACTTTCTCAACCCAGCCCTGGCGGGCCGGGCCTTTCTTATGCTGTGCTATCCGGTGCAGATGACCACTTGGGTGAATCCGGGTCCCAGAAACTGGATTGACGTGATCTTCCCGCTCGATGCCATTACTGGAGCTACCATTGACGGGCTCACCGGAGCTACCCCCTTGTCCTCTGATTTTATGCATAGCGGCTTGTTACCTGAGGGAGTAACCCTGACAGATATGCTGGTGGGGAACGTGGGTGGTTGCATTGGGGAAGTGTCTGCCCTTATGCTTATCTTAGGTGGTGTTTATCTAATGTGGCGGGGGGTGATTCGCTTCCACCTTCCTATGGCGTACATCGGTACTGTAGCGGCGCTTACCTTCCTTTTCCCCATGGGAGGAAATGCCCGGCTGGATTGGATGCTTTATGAACTGCTGGGCGGCGGCCTGATACTGGGGGCATTTTTTATGGCCACCGACTATGTTACCTCCCCTGCAACCAATAGGGGAGAGTGGATCTTTGGTGTGGGCTGCGCTTTGCTTACTGTTTTCATCCGCTATTTTGGAGGTTATCCAGAAGGTGTGTCCTACGCTATTTTGTTGATGAATATTTGTGCCTGGCTCTTTGACAAGATTGGACAGCCTGCCCGCTTTGGTGTAACCAAGGATATGAAGCGGGCTGCCAGGCTGAAGGTCAGGGCTAAGAAAGGGGGTAAGCCGGCATGAGTGAAGCGAAAAATCAAGGTAATAATATGGTGCGGCTGACGGTGACCTTGCTGTCTATTGCTGCCGTATGCTCCTTACTGTTGGGAATGGTGAACGCTATTACGAAGGATCCCATCGCGCAGGCAAAGGAGAACAAGAAGGTGGCTGCCATGGCCGAGGTACTGGCGGCGGAAGTCTATGAGCCGGTAGCTTATACCGGCAGCGATGTTACCATCATTGAGATCTATAAAGCCGGTGACTTGGGACATGTGGTAGAAGTCGGAGTGTCCGGGTTCGGCGGCACCATCGATATGATGGTGGGGGTGGACACCTCCGGAATTTGTACCGGTGTGTCGATCGTTTCAATGGCTGAGACTGCGGGACTGGGCGCTAATGCATCCAAAGAGGATTTCCGGACTCAGTTTGTGGGCCAGTCGGGTGATGTGAGGGTCGCCAAGGACGGGGGTATGATCGACTCTCTTACTGGTGCGACCATTACCTCCAGGGCGGTAGCCGACGGCGTGACCTCTGCACTCAATGCCGTTGCGCTCGTAGGTTAAGGAGGGCTTGGCAATGAATGTGAAAAAGCAATTACAAGAGGGCCTGGTATCTCAGAACCCAGTACTTATCCAACTACTGGGCATGTGCTCGGTGTTGGCAATTACTACAACTCTGTTTAATGGAATTGGTATGGGCTTTTCCGTTTTGATTATCTTGACCTGCTCCAACGTGGTGATTTCCCTGCTGCGCAAGTTCATCCCCAATGAGATTCGAATCGCCTGTTACATTGTGGTTATCGCATCCTTTGTGACAATCGTAGATTTGGTTCTTCAGGCATTTATTCCTGCACTGGCGGAGAGCCTGGGTGTGTTTATTCCCTTGATCGTGGTTAACTGTATTATCTTGGGCCGGGCAGAGGCCTTTGCCTCCAAAAATGATGTAGCAGCCTCTGCATTAGATGGTGTGTTTCAGGGGCTTGGCTACACCTGGGTGCTGGTAGTTATGTGTGTTGTGCGTGAGCTGCTGGGTAACGGCACCTTTGCCGGCGGCTTTGCGTTTATCAACAACGGGGACGGCATCCGTATTCTCCCTGAGGGGATCCCCGCTCTTGGCATGATCCTCCCTGTGGGAGGTTTCTTGACCTTGGGTTGCCTCATTGCATTTATTCAGTGGCGTAATAATAAGGCAAAGGAGAATCAGAAAGAGGAGGCAGCTGTGAAATGAATATTTTTGAACTCCTCTCTTTGGCCCTGGGAGCCATACTGGTTAATAACTTTATTTTCGCCCAGTTCTTAGGCATCTGTCCTTTTATGGGTGTGTCTAAAAAAACAGATACCGCTTTGGGTATGGGATTGGCGGTTACCTTTGTTATGGGCCTTGCCAGTGCGGTCTGCTGGCCCATTAATCACTTCCTGCTGGAGCCCTTTGGTCTGGAGTTTATGCAGACAATCGCCTATATTTTGGTTATTGCCTCCCTGGTGCAGTTTGTGGAGATGTTTCTGAAGAAAGTGATGCCTTCTCTGTATTCTGCCCTGGGTATTTACCTGCCCCTGATTACCACCAACTGTGCGGTTTTGGGCGTGGTGTTGCTCAATACCCAGAACCAGTACGACTTCATTTTCAGCCTGGTCTACGGTGTCACCGGCGGCCTGGGTTTCCTACTGGCCATTTTCCTGTTTGCAAGTGTACGTGAACGGCTGGAATTCTCCCAGTGCCCAAAGGCTTTTGAGGGCTTTCCCATTGCGCTGATTACCGCTGGCCTCATTGCCCTCTCCTTTATGGGTTTCTCCGGTCTGAAAGTTTGGTAAGGGGGAGAATGTGATGACAACAATTTTTATTTGTGTAGCGGTTTTAGGTGTTATGGGCGGTGTGTTTGGTCTGGTGCTGGCCATTGCCTCTAAGGTATTTTATGTAGAGATAGATCCTCGGGAAGAGGCCATTTCAGAGTGCCTCCCCGGGGCCAACTGTGGTGGCTGCGGCTATCCTGGTTGTGGAGGCTATGCAGCCGCTGTGGTGAAGGGAGAGGCTCCCGTTAATGCCTGTTCCGCCGGAGGTCCGGACGTGGCAGCTAGGGTTGCAGAGATTATGGGGGTGGAGGCTGGTGTTGCCGAGCGATCCGTGGCCTTGGTACTGTGCGCAGGGCATACCAATGTAACCAAAAGGAAATATAACTACGTGGGCCTTCAGGACTGCAAGTCAGCCGCTATGTCCCTGGGGGATGGCCCCAACGAGTGCGCTTATGGTTGTTTGGGCTTAGGCTCCTGTGTGAAGGCATGTCCCTTCGATGCCATGTCTGTGGAAAACGGGGTGGCTTATGTGCACCATGAGCTATGTGTGGGTTGTATGTGCTGTGCTTCTGCTTGTCCAAAGGATCTAATTATCAAGGTACCCTACCAAGCCAAGGTCACGGTACTCTGTAACTCAAAAGAGAAGGGTGGCGTTTTGCGCAAATACTGTGAGGTTGGCTGTATCGGTTGTAGGATATGTGAAAAGACTTGTCAATACGATGCCATCCATGTGGTTGACAACCTGGCCATCATCGACTATACCAAGTGCGTTTCTTGTGGTGAGTGTGTTCCAAAGTGCCCCAGGCACATTATTAAGGATTCCCGACTAGATAGTGGCCGCACCACTCCCTCGATTAGTGTAGCCGTAGGATAACGTGTTTTACTACATGTAAACAGGCCAAACAAAAGGCCACCGCACCCCTTAAAATGGGGTGCGGTGGCCTTTGCTTTTGGATGCACTCAGTGGCATTGGGTGCCGTGGTTGCCAAGTTTAAAGGATGAGCACTCAGTCTCGGCACAGTCGCCTACGGAGGCCTCACAACAACCAACCTTGATTTCCTTCAGGGTGCAGGACTGAGCCTGGCCATTGTGATAAGCGCAGCTGCTGACAGAACATTTAATACTGGGATTGGCGTTTTCAAAATCCATGATACATTTCCTCCTTTTCCGGGTCCGGAACTAGGATGCCCGGAATCAAAGAAATTATGTACCAGATTCTTCATAATGTAAGATTAATATACAATTGATGTCTGGTAACGGAACTTATATACGACTAGAGGGACTTAAACCCATTGAAAAATCAAACTTTTTTAATATTGAGGTTATGCAAAACCTTGCCGTTTAAAGATCAAACCAGAATCTTAAAAAGGCTAAATTTTTTGTACAAAAGATAGAAGTAAGATAGATATAGACACATCAATCCCATGAGCTACTCTGCTATTGGAAATAAATTAAAAAAGGTAAAGACTATAAATTTTGCAAAGTGTTATGCAAATTTGATCACTCAGTATTCTAAATAGCATAAGAAACATACTTCCGAAAAGAAAATTAATTAAATATGAAGACTTCAACAGGTGTATCTATAAAGGCAGCATTGCTCATTCAATGCTGCCTTTATAAATAGGCCTGTTTTTTAGCATATAAAACAAAAAATAAGAGGTGGAGATATGTCACAAATTGTATACGATT
>JAZQMD010000167.1:0-4070 GCA_045543215.1 Oscillospiraceae bacterium | reverse complement strand
CCGATACCGGGGCCGATCTCCAGAACGCCACAGCCCTGATCTAATTCAGCTTCTTGGGCTATACGAGTAGGTACCCAGCCAGCAACCAGAAAATTTTGCCCCATACTTTTGGAAAAGTGAAAGCCATGACGGCCCAGTAGTTCTTTAATTATATGAATATCGCAAAGGTTCATGCTTAACAACCCCTTAGAAAGTAAAAAAAGAGAATTGGGCATCATTTTAGCATGGAATTTTTGGAAAGTAAACAGAAAAGGAGCCGCGTACCAATTGCGGCCCCTTTGATATGAAAATCAGCATGGGAATTCTTCTTCCAATTCCTGTAGGAGTTTTTGGTCCTCCTTGGAGGAAAAATTTAAGTTGGCGTATAGGTCGGGCCGACGCTGCCGGGTGCGCAGGATGGATTGCTTACGTCTCCATTTTGTAATGCGTCCGTGGTCGCCTGAGCGGAGGATAGGGGGAACCTCCATGCCTTGCCAGACGGCGGGGCGAGAGTATTGAGGATACTCTAGTATACCGCTCCAGTGGCTCTCGTTTTCAAAGCACTCTGGATGGGAGAGTACGCCCGGGATCAGGCGACACACAGCATCAGCAACCGCCATGGCGGCGATCTCGCCACCGGTGAGCACAAAGTCGCCTATGGAAATTTCCTCGTCTACATAGCTATCAATGAACCGCTGGTCTATCCCCTCATAGTGACCACATACCAAAATAAGGTTCTTATAATCCCGTGAGAGGCGCTTGGCATGGGCCTGGGTAAAGGTGACCCCGCAAGGGGAGAGGTAAATGGTGTGGGGGCGGCAGCCAACTACTTGACAGATGTGCTTCCAGCAATTGTAAAGGGGATCGGCTTGCATGACTGCCCCCCGGCCTCCGCCATAGGGGTAGTCGTCTACCTGTTTTTGCTTATTTAGGGTAAAGTCCCGAATTTGCCAGCACTCAATGCGTAAAAAATCCCGTTCCTGAGCCCGGCCTAGAATGGACTCACACAGCACATCTCCCACACTTTCTGGAAAGAGGGTCATGATGTCAATACGGAACATGGGTCACATCCCCTCGATAAGGCTTACTTTAAGGTAGCCGCCTTCAATGTTAATCTCTTTCACAAATTCGTCCACAGCAGGGATAAGGATTTCTCGCTCGCCTTTGACCACATAGACCTTTTGTCGGGAGGGGGTGAGTACATCAGTAAGCACCCCCAGCTGAATGCCGGTATTCCAATCCAGTACCTCCAGGCCGATAAGGTCGGCCATAAATACCTGCCCTTCGGGCAGGGAGATATCGGTGCGGCGGACATAGAGCACTTTCCCTTTGAGGGCCATGGCGGTATCAATATCATTTACCCCGTCTAGAGAGGCAATGACGCAGTTTTTATGCACCCGGGCAGAACATACCCGATGAGGTGCTCCGTCCAGATACAAGATCCGAAAGCCGGCCAGGTCCTCCGGAGTATCGCACCAGGAGTCAATTTTAATCTCTCCTTTGATGCCGTGGGTGTTTATAATCTGTCCGCATTCAAGAAATTGTTTTGTATTCATAAAAGGAAATTTTCCTTTCCAAACGAAAAAAGCGGGGGCATGCCCCCGCCATCTCGTACTCTGATTAATCCAAAATCTCAATGGATACTCGTTTACCCCGACGCTGGGCTACCGAGCGCATAAGACTTCGAATTTCCTTAGCGATACGGCCATGGCGGCCGATCACCCTACCCATGTCCTCAGAGGCCACGCGCAACTCGAGGACAGTCTCAGTAGCATTCTCCTGCTCGGTCACAGAAACCTGGTCGGGATGCTCCACGAGGTTTTGGGCAATGTAGGTGAGTAATTCTTTCATGCCGAAGCCTCCCCATTAAATGGCGCCGGCCTTTTTCAGCAGAGCGCGCACGGTTTCGGTGGGCTGAGCGCCAGTCTTAATCCAAGCTTGGGCACGGTCGGAATCCACAGCGATAGCCGCTGGTTCCTTACGGGGATCGTAGGTGCCAATCTCCTCGATGAAGCGACCATCGCGGGGATAGCGGGAGTCAGCAACCACGATGCGATAGAAGGGAGCCTTCTTGGCACCCATACGGCGCAGTCTGATTTTAACCATGTTTGTTTCACCTCCAAAAAATTAATAAATATTATATAGCAACGCCCAAGGCGTAAGCTAACAAGTCAATGGAATTAAAAGGGGAGTTTCAGGCCGCCAAAGCCACCAAAACTTTTCTTGTTACCCCGCAATTTGCCGAACATCCCCTTGCCAGAGGACATCTGGCGGGTGAGAGCCTGCGTCATTTCAAATTGTTTGAGCAGGCGGTTTACGTCTACAACCTGGGTACCGCTGCCGGCAGCGATGCGCTTTTTACGACTACTACCCAGAATAGAGGGGTTTTCCCGCTCCTCCTGAGTCATGGAAAGGATGATAGCCTCAGTTTTAGTAAGGCCCTTCTCATCCACACTCAGGTCCAGCTTTTTCCCTCCCATACCGGGGAGCATAGAGGCAATATCCTGTATAGAACCCATGCTCTTAAGCTGAACCAGTTGGTCGTAAAAGTCTGCCAGAGTAAATTTATTTTTTCGTATGCGCTCTAATTGCTCGGCAGCTTTTTTTGCATCTACATTTTGCTGGGCCTTTTCAATGAGGGAGAGGACATCTCCCATACCCAGGATGCGGGAGGCCATGCGGTCAGGGTGAAAGACTTCAATGTTGTCCAGCTTTTCGCCGGTACCAGCAAATTTGATAGGCTTTCCAGTGACCGCACGGATGGAGAGGGCTGCACCGCCACGGGCATCTCCGTCCAGTTTAGTAAGAAAGATGCCGGTAAGATCTAAAGCCTCGTCAAAGGCTTTAGCCGCGGTTACTGCATCCTGCCCGATCATGGCATCTACTACCAAAAGAATCTCTTGGGGATTTACGGCAATTTTAATCTGCTGAAGCTCGACCATAAGCTGATCGTCCACATGCAGTCGACCGGCAGTGTCTAAGAATAGCAAATCGTTGCCGTGCTTTTTGGCATGTTCCAATGCAGCTCTTGCAATGTCCACTGGGTCAGTTTGGCCCATTTGAAACACGGGAATATCCAATTGACCGCCTACCACTTCCAACTGATGGATGGCAGCTGGACGATAAATATCGCAGGCAGCCAGAAGAGGGCGTTTACCCTGCTTTTTCATCATACCAGCCAGCTTAGCGCCATTGGTGGTCTTGCCTGCGCCCTGAAGACCAACCAGCATGACCACGGTGGGAGGGGAGGAAGAGAGGTTAAGCTTCTCATCTCCGTTGCCCATGAGGGCAGTGAGCTCCTCGTTAACGATTTTAATAATCATCTGAGCCGGTGTGAGGGATTCCATTACATCCTCACCTACGGCCCGCTCAGACACGGAGGCAATAAACTGCTTGACAACTTTGAAGTTGACATCGGCCTCTAAGAGGGCCATCTTAATTTCCCTCATAGCCTCCTTCACGTCGGACTCAGATAACCGTCCTTTGCCGCGCAAACGTTTGAAGGTGGCGGAGAGCTTTTCGGTCAGGCTTTCAAATGCCATAAGTCACTCCTTGTCTATCCGGGCAGTAAGATTCTTAATCTCCTGGGCTAGCAACTCAATATCACGATCATGGTAATCCTTACGGTTAATTTCCATCATTTTCTCCACCGCCTGATTAATGGCGGACAGATGTTGGTGCATCTCATGAAAACGGCGAATCAGGTGGGTTTTATCTTCGATCTCAGTGAGGGTGTCAGATGCCCGGACGATCACATCACGCACTCCCTGTCGGGAGATGCCATAATTTTCAGCAATCTCGGCCAGGGAAAGATCCTCATTATAATAAAGATCGTAAAATTCCTTCTGTCGTTCAGTTAATAAATCGCCATAAAAATCATAAAGCATGGACATGCGGTAGGTCTGATTTTTCATGATGGCACATCCTCTTCATGAAAATATACAGAATGCTTGTAAAGTTACAACGCTTTACAAGCAGATACTATACTATAAATCCTTTGGTTTGTCAAGGGAGAAACTTGGCAGATATCGTTAAATTATAGCAAATTTGTAAAATAGGAGGAAGTGAAAAAGTTAAGGGTGTTAATTTTG
>JAZQMD010000166.1:0-4450 GCA_045543215.1 Oscillospiraceae bacterium | reverse complement strand
CCCAGGCGGCAATAGCCTCTAACATAGCGCTCCCTCCCTCCTTATAGAAGCAGGCGGAGGTAAAGCCGCCGCCTGCTTCTATTTTTTAGCTTTACCTCGTATCATATTTATTCCTGATAACTCCACGATGCGCTGAGTATAACCCCTTCCTGCAATTCAAAATGGGCGGTTTTAACAATATAGGGTATCCCGGCCCGCACCTCCTGGGTTCCTACAGCATTGGTCACCGTGTCGGTGATATCGGCTTCCAGAGTAAACACCAAATCCAAACGGGTATCTGTCCCGGAGGACTCTACCGCAACCACCCGTCCATCGTCAGTCTCCACATAGGTCACATGGGGGGTTGCCACACAGTCCACCACATAACCACTGGCCAGAGAACTTCCCGTAAGCAGCTGGTCTTTTTTTTCAATTTGCCTATCCACAAACGCCTTGACTACCTCATAGGTCGCGGGGTCCACCTCAGCCACCTGCACGGTGTAAACCACACTCACCGGCTCTGCACCGCCCCCTGCCCCACCAGATAGCTTAACTGCTGCAAAGGCTCCTACTACAATAACAATAAGAATCAGCAAAAAATCAATAATATTAATTCTTCCAAAGATTTTTCCTTTTTCATTGATAATCTTCATTTTTCTATCTCTCCTCTATCCGGCCCGGATGTTTCCAGCCCCATAAGCTTTTCCAGGTTATGTTTAATATTAAGGTTATATTCCTCCAGTCGGTCCGGGCTCTTCTCTCTACGCTGTGCGGATACCAAAGACTCTACCAGATTCTCTCTGCCCACTATCCCCTCGTTATAGGGCTCCAGATTCTTGGTGATAAAAAGCTCCAAACCAAGCACTTTAGCTTCCCAAATCACCATGCCCTGGCCCTCATAACGGGAGGTCAGGACAAAACCATCCATTTGATTTAGATAGCGGAAGGGATTTGCCTGATCCCCCAGCAGGGTCACGTAGTCCTCAAGGTTCAGCTCCCTGATCTGTCCCTTCAGCTTTTCCCGGTCCGGCCCATCTCCCAGCAGGTAGAGATGAATATCCTTGCGCCGCTCTATCACTTCCTTTAAATATCCCATCAGCAGGTCAAATCCCTTTTGATGGCAGATGCGACCCATAGTACCCAGGTTATACACCCCAGGGTCCACAGAAAAATCAACAGGCTCTTCGGCCTGGGCCAAAATCTGTTCTGAAAGGATATAGTTCGGAATAACGGTCACTGGTTTATCCGTAATGCCCGACAGGCGACGGAAACCGTTGATAATACCGGGGGAAACCGCCACAAACTCGTCAAACTGCCGCAGCTTAGCCTTAAAAAAGTGCCACATGATGGCATACTTAAATTCGTTGCGGCGTTTAATCTCCATATCATTGTGAATCCACATTACCCGCTTTTTGGCCGGCACGGTGAGCGCCCCCGCGGCGCACTCGTTGCGATAGCTGTTAAAATCAATGGCTACATCATATACCACGCCTTCCGGCACGGGCAGGGTCCTTGCAAACTTCCGAACCAGATTAAAATAGACCACCCGATTCCAGCGGGGATACTCGTCACAGTAAATCACATGGAGATTTTCGTGAACACGCAGGGGGAAAAAGCTTTTCTTACAGAACAGGTAAAGATCTACCTCACAGCGGCTATAATCAATTCTGCTCAGGATATTCGCCAGCGACCGCTGTACGCCTCCCACCAGAAAATCACTTTGAAAAATGGCAATTCGCCTCAAACCTACGTCTCCCCCTCTTGATTCTTTTATCCTTGACCAAGGTACAAAAAGATTGTATAATTTTTCTGCACATTTTGCAATAGATAATCCTTGAAAAGAGGGCCCTGCATGAAAGAGACCGTCTTCCAATCCAATCTCCCTCCCGGGCGTGCCGGCGTGGTCCTCTGTGGCGCATATGGGTATGGGAATGCCGGTGATGAGGCCATTTTAGAGGCTGTCGTCACTGAGTTGCGTTCTATCGATCCCAATCTCCCCATCTGCGTCATGACCCGCAAGCCTCAAGAAACCCGAAACCGACTGGGTGTGGATGCCTGTTACACCTTCGACTTTCAGGCCTTCCGTCGGGCCATGTCCCGCTCCGTCCTCTATCTAAATGGCGGAGGCTCCCTCATGCAGGACGTAACCTCCCGCCGCTCTCTATGGTTTTATCTTTATACCCTTTATGCCGCCAAAAAGCTGGGTAACCGGGTGCTGATGTACGGCTGCGGCATCGGCCCGATCAATCACCGCTACGACCGAAGACTAGCCGCCCGGATCATCAACCAAAGCGTGGATGCCATCACCCTGCGGGACCCGCACTCTAAAGGCGAGTTGGACGACATGGGTGTGACAAAGCCCGAGATCGTGATTTCCGCTGACCCCACTGTCATCCTCCCCGCCGCCTCCGGCCCAGTCATCGACCAGTTGCTGGAGCGTCGAGGCATGGATGCCATCGGTCAGTATATTGGCTTTACTGTCCGTCCCTGGCCCGGTTTCGACCAAAAAACAGCCGCTTTCGCCGCCGCTGCGGACTACGCCTATTTTAAGCACGGCCTCACCCCCGTTTTCATTCCCATTGAGGGCAAGCAGGATATGGCCGCTTCCCGCAAGGTTGCCGCTATCATGACAGCACCCTACCATATTATTGAGGGTGTGTCCAGCACCGACCACACCCTTGGAATTTTTGGGCGGATGAAAGCGGTGGTTTCCATGCGCCTTCACGCATTAATCTTCTCCGCCAGCCAGGGGGTTCCCCTATTAGGAGTAGTCTACGATCAAAAGGTAAGCTCTTTTTTAGACTATATCGGTCAAAATCTCTACCTGGATTTGAGAGAAGTTACGGCAGAACGGTTGAAGGAAAAAATCGATGTTGTTGTTGCCCGGCGGGGGGATCGGGCCTTTCTCTGTGCGGGAGTGGATCGGCTTCGCAAAGCTGAAAGCCTCAATGCCACCTGTGCAGCCCGACTACTGGGACTGGATAAGGCCTGATGAAACAGCTTGTTTGCCTTTCTCATACACCCTGGAGGCCTTCCCCTACCCGTAACCAGCAGCTGCTTACCCGCCTAAAAGGGGTGAATATTCTCTTTTTTGAGCCATCCACCACCCAAAGGAGCCGAAGTTCCTCCAAATTCCCCGGTCGCAGGGTACGCCCCAACATTACGGTCTACACCCTCCCGCCTGGACCGAATAGTCTACTGGAGAGCAAATTCTTCTGGCGTCATAACCCTGTCCGGATGAGCCGCTTCCTGTCTAAGGTTATGCAAAATCACGACTTTCATGAACCCACCCTGTGGCTCACCAGTCCAGAATATTACGCCCTGCCTCAACGCATCCCCCACCGTGGGCTCATCTACGACTGTAGTCTGGAATGGGATGAGCTCCCACTGGAGTGGGAGAGTGAGCTGGCCCTCCACGCAGACGTGGTCTTTGCCGCCTCTCCGGGGCTGGCCCAGAGACTCTCTCCCTGCTGTGATAACATTGCGATCATTCCTAACGGAGTCAATTATGCTCTTTTCGCCCGACATGATCTATCTCCTCCTCCTCTCTTGCGCCAACGGCAAGGCCCAATTCTGGGTCGTGTGGGTGCGGTGACCAGCCAATTGGAGTTAACCCCCCTTCTCGCTGCCGCAGCTGCCCAGCCAGAATGGACCTTTTTGCTGATAGGAGAGGTTGAGAAAGGCCCAAAGCAGCTCCTTTCCCCCTATCCCAACATCCTCCTCACCGGACAGGTACCTATGGTAGATGTACCTGATTGGCTGTCCAGCTGCCATCTGTGCTTTGACCTGCTCACTCGGGACGGTAGGGGATGCGATATCCTCCCCTCCCGCCTATATGAATATCTGGCGGTTGGTATGCCAGTAGTGCTTATGATTATTCCCGACCAGGTGGAGCCCCTACCCGATGTGGTATACACCGCTACCGACTCCGCTTCTTTCCTCCTGCGTTGCCAGCGGGCCCTGATTGAGAATCCCAGCTGGGTGCGTGAGCGCCGACGGGCTTATGCCCAGAAGTCCCAATGGACCCATCGCGCCTCTGAAATTCAGCATATCTTGGAGACCACCGCCCTATTTTGAAAAAATTACTGATAAATTTTTCTTTTTTTCTCTTAGATTGTAAAAGCCTACGAAAATTGACTTCCGGTCTTGCAAATGCATTTTTTTTCAGTAAAATGAAAATGGAATAAAAATCCTCCTAAATTTAAAGGGGTGAATTGGATGAACAGCTTGACTTACCGTTTTTACTCCCGGTGTCAGGGGCTTTTTGTGTCCAATTACTCATGTCGTCCCTTTTAAGAATTAACAGGCTATCTGCATTCAGATGGCCTGTTCCTTTTTCCTGTACACATGAAATCATTCTGGAGGTCATTATGAAAAAAGTTGCAATTATCATGGGCTCGCACAGCGATCTACCCACCATGGAGCCCTGTATGGCCCGCCTGAAATCCTTTTCCGTCCCCTTCGAGGTTCG
>JAZQMD010000165.1:0-8299 GCA_045543215.1 Oscillospiraceae bacterium | reverse complement strand
GGATCCATAAATTTACCAAAATCGGTAATTAAATTACGACTGCGGGCCAAATAGCCGTCCATAAAATCAGTAATACTGGCCGCAATGAAGATAGCTAGCCCTACATATTGGCTGTATGGAAAACCCCAATAAAGTACCACCAGGAACACCGGGATAAGAAACACCCGCAGCAAAGTCAGTTTGTTTGCAATATTCATTACACAATTACTCCTCGATCTCGCCGATCAAGTCACCGTCGGACACGCCAGTGATCCGCACGTTAACAAACTGCCCCGCTTCCACCATTCCTGCCGCAGCAGTAAAATACACCCGACCATCCACATCTAGAGAATCAGCGTATGTCCGCCCGGCATAGCATCCCATGTCGGGGTCGAAACCCTCACACAGCACCTCCATCACCGTCCCCAGCTGCTCCTCATTCCACTGATCCATAATGCGGGCCTGGAGGTCAACAAGTAATTCCACTCGACGTTTGGCCACATCTTCCTCCACCTGCCCAGGCATATCTGCAGCAGAGGTTCCCTCTTGCGGAGAAAATAGAAAGACCCCCGCCCGCTGGAAACGGTGCTCTGCCATGAACTGGCACAGTTCCTCAAACTCCTCCTCACCTTCGCCGGGAAATCCCACAATGATAGAGGTACGCAGCACTAAACCGGGTATCCTTTCCCTCATACGGCGAAACAGATTGGAGAGTTCCGCTTTGGTTCCATGGCGCTTCATTGCCCTTAAAATACCATCGTTGGCATGCTGAATGGGAATATCAAGATATTTAACAATCTTTGGCTGGGTTGAGATAACCTCCAGCAATTTATCATCCACTACGTCTGGATAGAGATAGTGCAGCCGGACCCAATGAAAGGGTAGCTTACACAGCTCAACCAACAGTTCCCCCAATCGGCGCTTGCCATACAGGTCGATCCCGTAGCGGGTAATATCCTGGGCCACCACAATGACCTCCTTAACCCCACCCTCGGCCAAAGTCTTAGCCTCTTCCAGAAGAGATTCAAAAGTTCGACTGCGGTATTTTCCCCTTAGGGACGGAATCACACAGAAGGTACAGCGATGGTCACATCCCTCAGCAATCTTCAAGTAGGCGGTGTGGGAGGGAGTAGACAGCAATCGCCCACCGTTTTCCACCGTGTGGTTAATATCTCCAAAAAAGGTAGGCTTCTCCCCCTTCATGGCGGACTCAAGGGCGGATACAATATCAGTATAGCTTCCAGTCCCCAGAATACCATCCACCTCAGGCAACTCCTCCAGCAGCTCATCACGATATCGTTGAGACAGACAGCCGGTAACCAAAATCCTTTTCACCTTGCCCATTTCCTTCAGCTGGGCCACTTCCAAAATATTGTCAATGGCCTCCTCCTTGGCGGAATTAATGAAGCCACAGGTGTTCACCACCACCACATCGCTCCCTTCCGGATCATCCGCCAGAGTGTGCCCGGCGGCATGGATGAGAGCCATCATCTGCTCGGCATTCACCTGGTTTTTTGCACATCCCAGGGAAATCATGGACACTTTCAATGATAAAACTCCTTATAACTATATTTTGCTTCCTGCAGTCGGCAAGAAAGGCTGCCGCCCCCTCCAGTTTGGGCTGTCGATAATCTCCAAGCTGCAACCATTGCCTGCCTCTTATTCCTCTACCCCGAAGCGCCGCAGTCCCTCTGAGATCTCCTCCCAGGAAAATCCCCTCCGCACCAAGGCATTGAATGCTCGCTTCAGTTGCCTGGAATCCCCTGACCAATTCTGCAATCTCTTTTGTAAAAATCTATCAATGGCCTGCGTAGAATCATCCAACTGGGACAGAGCCTCTTCCCAATGCTCCCTGGGTACCCCCCGGCGAAACAGTTCGTCCCTGACCTTTCGCAGCCCGTAACCTTTGGCAATATAATGCCGTGCTACCTGGCAGGCATACTCCCTGTCATCCAGCAGTCCTAATTCCTCCAGCCGTTCAGCTACTGCCTCCGCCCTGGTGCGCAAATCCTCATCGCGCTCGTCCCCCTCTTCCCTGTCCTTCTGCACGCGGCCGCGCGTTTTGGCAATAAGCTTATTCACCAGCTCCCGGCGGGATAATGGCCTAAGGGACAGCGCATCCAGAGCCTTTCGCCTCATGGCACTCTCCTCCGCAGCCTTTAATAAGGCCTGAGTTTTCTCCTCCGTCAGCTCCATACCTTCATATAGGCCGAAATCAGCCACCTCACTGCGTCCGATTCGGATAAAGGATCCGTCCTCCAGCCACACCAGCCAACGCCCTTCCACATGCTTGGAGGGGGCCAGCTTCATGATTTTCATCCTTCTTCGTCCTCAAAATCATCTGCCGATACATCCACCGCCCGACCAGCCGCCTTTGGCGCAACCTTAGGCTGGTTATTAAGCAGTTTATAGGCGTTTTCCCGAATATCGCTCTCCAGCTTATCAGCAAATTCGGGGTTATCCTTCAAATACTGCTTGACTGCTTCCTTGCCCTGCCCCAGGCGCATCTCCCCCATGGCAAACCAAGAGCCTGACTTTTGGATCAAATCCAGCCTGACGGCCAGATCCACCAGTTCGCCCCATTTGGATATCCCCTCTCCGTACATAATCTCAAACTCAGCTTCCCGGAAAGGGGGTGCCACTTTATTTTTCACAATTTTAGCACGGGTGCGGCTGCCCACTACCTCGCCACTTGCCTTAATCGCCTCAATGCGGCGCACATCAATGCGTACGGAGGAGTAAAACTTCAAGGCACGGCCACCGGTAGTTACCTCTGGATTTCCGTACATGACCCCCACTTTTTCCCTCAACTGATTGATGAAGATGACCACGCAGTTGGTCTTAGCAATAGAGCCTGCCAGCTTACGTAGGGCCTGACTCATAAGTCTGGCCAGCAGACCCACATGAGAATCCCCCATATCCCCCTCAATCTCGGCCCTGGGCGTGAGGGCAGCCACCGAGTCTACCACCACCACATCGATAGCACCAGAGCGTACCAGGGCCTCACAGATCTCCAGACCTTGCTCTCCTGTGTCCGGCTGGGCAATGAGCATGGAGTCGATATCCACTCCCAATGCTTGGGCATAAGCCGGATCCATGGCATGTTCAGCATCGATGTAAGCCACCTCTCCTCCCCGCTTCTGGGCCTCAGCCACAATATGAAGGGCCAGTGTAGTCTTACCCGAAGACTCCGGCCCGTAAATTTCAATGATCCTCCCTTTTGGTACCCCTCCAATTCCCAAGGCCGTATCCAGAGCAAGCGACCCGGTAGGAATTGCCTCTACTACAATATGGGAATTTTCCCCCATGCGCATGATAGAACCCTTCCCAAACTCCCGCTCAATCTGAGCAATGGCTGTATCCAAAGCCTTTTTCTTATCAGCCGCAGGCGTGGCGGCCTCTACGACCGATTTTTTGGTTGCCATACTCGTCCATCCTTTCCAAGCCACCTCATGGGGTGAACTGCTTTCTTTCGCACTTCCAGTATCACAGAAACTATGTCCTATAAACAGGACTTTTCATTGACCGTAGAAAATTTTGGATAGGCAAAGATATCAGCCCAATCCTGCGCCTTTTCTCTCAGTTATTTAAAGTCCCCTCTACCACCCGCCAGATCCCCCTGGTATCCTGATGGCTGCGGATATCCTCATAACCGTTTGTTGCCAAAACCTTTTTTACCTGCTCGGCCTGATCATACCCTACTTCAAACATCACTTTTCCCCCTAAACGCAGAGCACTCTTCCACTTAGATGTAATAGCACGGTAAAAATCTAACCCATCCTTCCCTCCATCCAAGGCCATAGATGGCTCATAATCCCGGACGGATACGTCAAGCGTTGCTATTTCTCCACTACGTACATATGGGGGATTGCTCACAATAAGGTCGAAATCCCATAGGGCTGGAGCAGGAGAGTGCAAAGCGTTGACGTTTATACAAGTCACCCGGGCGGACAGCCCACATCGGCGCACATTCTGCCGGCATACCCGTAGAGCCCCATCGTACAGTTCACCCAGTATCACCCTACTTCCAGGGCAGTTCTGCGCTACCGCCAGACCGATACATCCGCTTCCTGCGCACAGATCCAGCACCCGCGCACCCTCCGGCAAAGAGGCAACGAAAGAAATGGCCAGCTCAACCAGGGACTCGGTATCGGACCTGGGCACCAGCACATCAGAGGAAATGTCCAAAGTAAGCCCATAAAACTCCCACTCCCCAATAATATAGGCCACCGGCTCCCCAGCCAGGCGGCGAAGCAGAAATTCCTCCATGCGCTTTTCCACATGCTGACCCACGTACAAGGGCATATCCCGATAAAGCTGCTCCCGGTTCTTGCCGGCAGCGTAAGCCAGCAACTCCCTAGCTTCCAGCTGAGCCTCCTCCACCCCGCTGGCCCGCAAGATCTGCCGGGCATCTAGGTAAAGGTCGTTATAGGTTTTGGCCACAGCGAATCACCTCACCAACGATCAGCACCCTGTTGCTCAGGTAAGACTTCATTCAGAGCTTGGATGGCCACCTCGATCATAGAATCATCAGGCTCAAAGGTGGTAAAATTCTGCATCCATAGTCCTGGTGCCCGAAGAATCCGGCACAGGAGGTTGCTATACCGACCCACATAGCGGTTAAATTCATAGGTCACTGACACAATCACGGGAAGCAAAAGCAGGTGTAAGACCATGCGTAGGAAAGTATTCTCAATGTTCAGTGGAGTAAAGATTACAATAGATAGGAATATGGAAAACATAATGACTACGAATAAAAAACTGGTTCCACAACGGGGATGATGCCGGGGCTGCCTGCGCACATTCTCCACCGTCAGCTCCAGTCCATTCTCATAGCAAAAAATCGTCTTATGCTCTGCCCCATGGTAAGAAAACACCCGGCGCATCTCTTTCATCCGGGAAGATAAAAACAGATAGATAAGAAAGAGAACTACCTTTAATATCCCCTCTACCACACTGCGAAACCATAATGGCATACCCGGCCAACCCAAGCCTATGAGGCCAGTAATAGCAGTAGGCAGCAGGATAAATAAGCCCACAGAAAAAGCTGCGCCCATCATCACCGACAGAGTGACAATGATGCTCATAGCTTTCTCGCTGGAAAAGTGCTTTTCCAGCCACAGGTCAAATTTAGAAGGCGTCTCTTCAAAGTCCCCCTCTCCCGCCATCTCGGCGGAATACATCAGGGCCTTGACTCCGTAAACCATGGAGCCTCCAAACCCCATAATCCCTCGCAACAGGGGCAGTTTCCAGATTCTCCCCCGCTTTTTGACAGCCTCGGTTTTCATCTCGGTCTGACCATCCGGTTTACGCACCACAATACAGCGCCGCTCCGGGCCCTGCATCATGATTCCTTCAATGAGAGCCTGTCCACCACAGGTGGTTTTATATGGTGTCTCACAACAGAAATCATCTTTTTGCTTGTAAACGCTTTGCATTGTTTTACCAATCTCCTTATAACATTCTATCATAGCACTACCAAAAACACAAGCGTATTTGAAACTAACGTTCTACTCTTTAGTGGGCAAGAGGATCGTTACCACACAACCTCCCCCCTGGGCATTTCCAATCTTAAGCGCACCGTTATGCCGAGTGACGATCTCATCGCATACAGCCAAGCCAATACCGGACCCCCTGGCTTTGGACGAGCCCTTATAGAATTTATACTTTACATGGGGGAGCTCCTCCTCCGGGATACCTGGGCCATAGTCCCTGATGCGGATGATTATCTGATCCACCTCCCGGACAATGGAGGCATCGATTCGCTTGCCTGCGCCACCATGTTTATCCGCATTGTCCAACAGATTGCAAAACACCTGACGCAGACGTTGCGGGTCTCCATCGATAAGGGGGAACTCCTCCCCGCTATCATCATACGTAAGTTCCAACCCCTTGCGACGGAAAAATTCCTGGTAGGTGTATACCGCGTCCTCCAGTTCAGCCTTGATATCAGTGGGTTCAATGGATAAGGTAAAGCGCCCGTCCTCAATGCGGGAGAATTCCAGCAACTCTTCCACCATATTGGTCAGACGGCGTGCCTCGGAGACGATGATCCCCATCCCCTTTTTCACGTCATCGGTGGAACGGGCCTCCCCGTTGTATAAGGTTTCCGCCCAGCCGTTGATGGCCGTCAGTGGGGTACGCAGTTCATGGGAAACCGAAGAAATAAACTCCGACTGAGTCTTTTCTGCCCGGTCAATCCTCATAGACATGTCGTTAATGGCATCGGTGAGGTCACCAATCTCATCGTCAAATTTCTTTTCCATCTGCACCCCATAGCTTCCTGCTGCAATGCGCTTTGCAGTATCGGTCACGTCAGCCACCGGGTCCACAATGGAACGTATGAAGTATAGGTTTGAACTATACACAATAACCACCACAAAAGCTGCCAGCAGGGCGGACACCCCGGTGGTAAGGGCCAGTTGGCGGTCTACCACCTTTAGAGAAGTTACCTGCCGGATCACACCAATCAAATCTCCATTATACACCACCGGTACGCACACTGACAGGACCGATTCTCCAGTACTGGAGTCCCGTCCCCGCCAAGTCTGGGCCGTCTTTTGCTCGATGGCCCGGGCAATATCATCGGTGGCCGGGGCGGTTCCCACAGTCAGATCAGAGGTGGATACCTGCACCTTGCCAGCTCCACTGAGAAACTGCTGCTCAATCCGGTCTTTTTGCATAAAGTCGGCAGCGGTTGCCCGGGCATTGGATAGGTAGATGGATGCTGACTCGTAGCCAGAGAACCAATTGGCCAAATACTCTGCCGAACTCTCCATACTGGAACTCATGGTAGAATAATAATAATTTGCCATAGCCAGACTGAAGGCGGAGACAGCCACCACCAGCACGACCAACACCACACCGATGGAGTTGAACATCCATCGACGGCGTATGCTTGTCCTTTTCCTGCTGCGCTTCAGGGCAGCTTCACCTCCTAAGATCCTCTCAACTCCCTGATGTTTAGGATCTTTATTCATCATCCATGACTTCTGTAAACGATCCCATCATCCACTTTGTAAGGGTCTACAAAATCTTATTCATTTTTAAGGCTATACCCCCCATTTGTAGCCATATCCCCAGACAGTGGTAATATAGGTTGGATTCTGAGGATCGTCCTCAATTTTGATGCGCAGGCGACGGATGTTCACATCCACGATCTTAACCTCTCCTTGATAATCCTTGTCCCAAACGGTAGATAAAATTTCTTCCCGGGAGATAGACTTGCCAGGATTGCTCATAAACAGTTTTATAATCGCATACTCCACCGGTGTCAGCCGCACCCGCTCCCCATTTTTTTCCAAAGTGCGTTTGTGGGTGTTTAGTCGGAAAGGGGGCTGTTCAATCTCATTGCTTTCCCTGACGCTCTCTCCCCCCGTCCGGCGGTATAAAGCATCTACCCGGGCAGTAAGCTCCGCCGGGGAAAAAGGCTTTGTCACATAATCGTCCGCTCCCGTCATCAATCCAGTGACTTTATCCATCTCCTGGGTACGGGCAGTAAGCATGATAATGCCCATTTTGGCATTATTGGCCCGAATCCGGCGGCACACCTCAAAACCATCCATCTCCCCTGGCAACATGATGTCCAGCAAGGCCACCTTGATGTCCGGATTACGGCGGATTTGCTCCAGGGCTTGCTCCCCATTTTCAGCTTCCAACGTCTCGTACCCCGCCCGTCTCAGGTTTATGACCACAAAGCTGCGGATGTTTGCCTCATCCTCCAGCACCAATATCTTTCTCATGGCTGTCCTCCTTTACTGGTTGGACCATTCCTTACGGATAACGGAAAAATAATCGGATAGGTTATCCTGGTTCAAGCCGCTGTTCCATCCTACTTCCATAAACTCGGCAGCGTAAATCACATCATCCTCCTTATGGAGAATAAACCGTCCCCCTAGCCCAGCACGGGACACCCGGTTGCTGCCGGTGAGCCGGTAAATACGCAAAAACTCCTGAGGCTTTCTTTCCTCGCTACCGTCCCATAGGAAAAAGGTAACCGCCCGCTCTCCCCAGGTACTCTGGCTATCCTCCCGGCCCAAAGTAATCTGTCCAACCCAGTTTTCTGGAATGTTCAAGCACCAGCCATCTATCAAATTATGATAATTGACTTGGACAGTATAACTCCTACCCTCCAAGTCGAACTGCCGCCAACGGATAAGCCAGAAGTCGGTAGCATTCTGTGTGGGGGGGTACTCCCGCGCCTGTACCGGCTTTGGCAGTTCCAAAATGCCATCCTGATTAATATCTTGGGCTGCCACATCGATATAATAGCGTATCGTCTCACTACTCACCCTAGTTTCAGCCTTTAGGGTAATGTTTG
>JAZQMD010000164.1:0-1974 GCA_045543215.1 Oscillospiraceae bacterium | reverse complement strand
CAAACCGCAAGCAGGGTGGAACCGTGGAATACGTTTTTGTATCTCACCCCTGAGTCATCAGGGGTGAGATTTTTTCACCCCTCAATTGAAGGAGGAAGAAGCATGTCTGAAGAAAATTTATACACCTTTGAAAACGAGCAGTATCGTAAAACTTACTGGCACACCTGCTCCCACATTTTGGCTCAGGCCATGAAACGGCTCTACCCTGGGGTTAAGCTGGCTATTGGCCCCGCCATTGAAAATGGATTTTATTACGATTTTGATACCCCGGAACCCTTCTCCGAGGCTCAGCTTGAGGAGTTGGAGGCCGAAATGCGCAAGATATGTAAGGAAAAGCTTAAACTAGAGCGGTTTGAGCTGCCTCGGGATGAGGCCCTTCAATTGATGGAAGAGCGGGATGAACCCTACAAGGTAGAGATTATTCATGGCCTGCCTGAGGATGCGGTGATTTCTTTTTATAAGCAGGGGGACTTTACCGATCTATGTGCCGGCCCTCATCTGGATTCTACCGGTCGTGTCAAGGGTAACGCTATCAAGCTTACCGCCTGCAATGCTGCCTATTGGCGCGGTGATTCCAGTCGGCAGACGCTCCAGCGTATTTACGGAGTTGCCTTTCCTAAAAAGGAGGAACTGGATGAATATTTGGCTAAGCTTGAGGAGGCAAAAAAGCGGGATCATCGCCGATTGGGCAAGGAGTTGGGGCTCTATCTGCTTATGGAGGAAGGCCCTGGTTTCCCCTTCTTTCTGCCGAAAGGAATGGTGCTGCGCAATAACATTATTGACTACTGGCGGCAGGTACACAAGCGCTACGGCTATGTGGAAATTTCTACTCCTATTATGCTAAACCGTAGCCTATGGGAGCGGTCCGGGCATTGGGGCCACTACAAGAACAACATGTACACCACCGTTATCGATGAGACAGACTTTGCAGTCAAACCTATGAACTGTCCAGGAGGTATGTTGGTGTATGCTTCTGAGCCCCACTCATACAGAGATCTCCCCTTGCGTGTAGGGGAACTGGGCCTGGTTCACCGCCATGAGCTTTCCGGTGCTCTGCATGGACTGTTCCGGGTGCGCTGCTTTACCCAGGACGATGCCCACATCTTTATGACCTGGGAACAAATGAAAGAGGAGATTAAAAACGTAGTCCGCCTTTTTGACGAGGTTTATTCAGTCTTTGGCCTGTCTTATCAGATTGAGGTATCCACCATGCCTGAGGATCATATGGGGGATGAAAAGGACTGGGAGTTTGCCACTGAGACTCTGAAAACCGCCGTAGAGGAGATGGGAAAAGACTATGTTCTCAATGAGGGGGATGGGGCCTTTTACGGGCCTAAACTGGACTTTCATCTGGCGGACTCTTTGGGTCGCACATGGCAGT
Source organism: Oscillospiraceae bacterium (assembly GCA_045543215.1). Classification (GTDB taxonomy): domain Bacteria; phylum Bacillota; class Clostridia; order Oscillospirales; family Oscillospiraceae; genus DXYV01. Next base: position 593 of record JAZQMD010000164.1, on the reverse strand, counting down.
GCGGGACGATTCAACTGGATATGCAGCTGCCAGAGCGGTTTGAGTTGGAGTATGTGGGAGAAGATGGACAAAAGCACCGTCCTGTTATGATCCACCGGGTGGTGCTGGGCTCCATTGAAAGATTTATCGGTGTTATCACTGAGCACTTTGCCGGGGCATTTCCTGCATGGCTGTCTCCTATGCAGGTTAAGGTCCTCCCGGTTACTGACCGGGCAGCTGGGTACGCCGATGATGTAGCCGCTAAGTTGGGGGGGGCCGGCTTTCGGGTTGAGGTGGATCATCGCAACGAGAAGATCGGGAAAAAAATTCGGGAGGCTCAACTGGAAAAGCTCCCCTATATGCTGGTAGTGGGTGACCGTGACATGGAAAACGGCACCGTTTCCCCCCGGCACCGGGCAGAGGGTGATTTGGGAGCTATGTCTCTGGAACAGTTTGCCCAGCTTCTGGATGACGAGGTTAAAAAGAAGGCTATTAAATGAGTAGACCGAGGGGCTGTATAATCCTGAATTTGGTTATGATTGAAAAAGTCTTTTATTGATTAACCGATATACCATACCTGACAAACCTGACAAGATCCCGACGCGCAAATTTGC
>JAZQMD010000163.1:0-2720 GCA_045543215.1 Oscillospiraceae bacterium | reverse complement strand
GGGACATGGGCGCTGTGGCCGCCAGGACCATCTGGCCGTTTTCCAGATTGTAATACTCTACCCGGTCAGCACCTTCCCCCGTTTCGTCCATTTGTAGAACCATTAGCTCCTGCTGGTTATCCCGGTCCAGGTCAAACACCGTAAAACTCTCGTTATAGGCCACATGAAGTATCTCAATGGCATCGCTCTCCCCCAGCTGGTAAGCGGTGAGTGTGCGTACCCGGGCGCTCATCTGCCAGCCCACCAAGATCTCCTTAATCCCGTCCCCATCCAGATCCAGGCAGTTAATGGAGTCGATAGCATTCCCATCCCCTCGGAGAATATAGGCAGTCTCATACACCCCATCCTCCCGATGACGGAAAATATAGATGCGCAAAGGCGCATCTGTAGAATTGACCCGAAAAAATGCTATGGTTGATTCAGATCTTCCGTCTCCATCCAGATCCTGAAGCTGCACGGTGGCACTATTGCTTCCTGATAAAGGGGCAGCATATTCAGCATCCATCGCCCCCATCACCTCATCCAGCTTTGCCTGAAGCTGCCGGTAATTTTCAGGTAACTCGGGCAAGGCATAGAGCTCATCCGCCGACTTAAAAAAACAAGCAGACAAAAACAAAATCATGCTAAAACACCAGATCAGTTGTAACACAGCCTTCCTCATGCTACGCGCCTCCGAAACCGGGCCCTTTGCCCTATTTCTCTCAATAAATTTACTATATCATAACTGAGGTAGATTTGGTATCAATTTTTTAAATTTTTGCGCTTTACAAATGACAAACAATTTGCTATACTGCTTTGGTATACAAATATTCGTATGTAACATTTGTGCCCGTGGCGCAGCTGGATAGCGCGTTGGACTCCGACTCCAAAGGTCGCAGGTTCGAATCCTGTCGGGCATACCAGATCCCGGAAGCCTTGAACACCCAGGCTCCCGGGATTTTCTTTGATATATCAATAGTTTTTTCAATATCGTTTCTACTAACTTTTGCATTTTAAAAAGCATCACAAAATCGATAATTTTACACACGGAATTACACATGAAAAATGGCTACAGATTGTCGGCCTCTGTTTATACCATATGATATTCTCCCTCTGTCAATATCCCGCTACTAAAATATAACAGGTTCTTTCCCATCGGCAAAAGAAAAAGCCCCCTCACAGGATATCCATCCCACAAGATGGCTATGCTTGTTGGCCCTACCTCCCAATCTTCCCAGAAAGAAAGCGATCACTGCCGCCAGGACCGCCCATAGCACCTTGTCTACGATTCCATCCCAACGTTTACGGGCTTAGCTTTGAGCGCTTCAACAGATGCCTCCAGCTTTTTTAAAGCATTTAAGATATTATCATAACGCGTATCTATTTTGACGTACTCAATAGAATTATCTCCAGTTTATAGCCTTTTTTATTTTGGGGCAAAAACCACCTCCGACTAAAAGGCCGGGGTGGTTTGATCACAAAGTAAGATAATATTCCCATATCTCCTTTCAGGGCAATAAGGAATTTGTTAAGATTGGACTTTAGTAGGCATAGCATTTTCCTGCATCTCTCAGGGTTTCCCCCTGTCAAGCCATCGGCGTGTAGACGGCCACGAAATTTTCCACCTCAAAGAACCTAATTATTCTACTTATTGCTTAATCCCCATGTTTTTATAATCTTCACCTGTCAGCTTTGACATGGGGATTTTATGCTTTTGCAGCAGCGCACCGGGAACGTGTACGGGGAAGTAGACCTTCGCCCCCTTTTTGATGAGCTTGCTGTCCATGTTGCTGCCGTGCAGGCCGGGAGAGGCACACATACCCCCCTCACCCGCGGGGTTGGCAGTCAAGCCTCCCTGATCCGCAGGCAACCGATGCCAGTAGTTGGCCTGGTCGATATCCTTCTCCACGCCCTTTCCGGCCTCGTAACACCAGCCGAGGTTGCACTAGGCTGGCGCATGCCCTTGTTCGGCAGCCGTACGGTATAGGGATGCTTATACTCGGTGCAGAGCTTGCAGTCCACATCCTCAGGCTTGTAGCGGAAGCGGTTGAAGATTATCCTGCCATGTCCGCAGGGCTTAAAGTTGGGCGTGGTCATCATCTGCCGTTCCAGCCCTGCCAGCGGTGTGCCTGTCATGAAGTATTTCATTTTCGTCCTTTCCGGGGGTGATCCCAAAAAGGGCGCTGAATTCATCTGCCGGGTGTATTCATTGACGGATCGGGCGATGTCGGCGACCTTGCCCCAGATGAGTGACTCCCCGGCCTCGTCCTGCTCCTCCGGTCTGAAGTGGATAGCGCCCTTTTGGGATACCCTGCAGAGCGGAGTGCCGTCCAACTCCACGGGCAGCAGACCGTCCTCCTCTTTCTGCACTGTGAACCCCTATTGAGTCAGGTATATGGCGAGTTCTCGGAAATACTGGGCATCATCCATGATTATCTGCCTCCTTCTGAAATAAAATAGGGCCGGATCATAGCTGATCTGGCCCTGCTGTGGGCATTTGGTTGTGAGACGCGGGTTCGAGTCTGGTCAGTTCGAAGATTTTCCCCGGATATAGCGAAAATCAGAGGCCCTCTCGCTTCTCAGCGAAAGGGCCTCTCAAGGCTTGAAAACACTTGCTTTTTTAGGCGATAGTCTTTTTGCCCTGCTTCTTCTGGCGGAGAGAGTGGGATTCGAACCCACGGAACCTCATCGGTTCACAGCTTTTCGAGAGCTGCACCTTAAACCACTCGGACATCTCTCCT
>JAZQMD010000162.1:0-1665 GCA_045543215.1 Oscillospiraceae bacterium | reverse complement strand
CTTGCGGACCGGTAGGGCCGGCAGGGCCTTCTGGTCCCTGTAGCTGGCCGTTATTCACCCAACCTTTTGTCTGGCTGTAAATATAAATATCGTAAGGCTTAGCCGTGCCAATACCATAGGCATCTCCGGGGATAGGGTCAGGCACAGCGACTTCCAGTTCACCTACAGTAGTGTAGTAATCTAAAACAACCAAGCCTCTTCCAACCTCACCTTGAGGCCCGGCAGGGCCTGCAGGGCCGGGTTCACCTTGGATACCCTGAGGTCCAGCAGGTCCAGCAGGGCCGGTTTCACCTTGGGGACCGACAGGGCCTACAGGGCCGGTTTCACCTTGGATACCCTGGGGTCCAGCAGGGCCAGTTTCACCTTGGATGCCCTGGGGCCCGGTGGGGATGGAAAAAATAAAATGATACTTCCCGTCAATAATTTTTTTTTCCACGCTGGCCGCAGACCCGGTTGCTAATGTAATGGCGTCCACGGTGAGCTGCAGCAGCGGAAGCATAGCCAAATCTTGGATCTGGCCACCGGTCACGCTTTCGGCTCTGCTTTGATTTTCTGTGACCAACAACGAAGCTCTATCAAACCTAGAAGCCTGGGGAAGCTCGCCAATGGTAATGTCAGGCATTTGCATCCACCTCCCCATCCTCGCCAGGCTCACCAAGGTGGCCCGAGGGGTCAGCGTGCTCTTGGAGCTTTGTTTTTGCGGCAAAGACTACTTGTCGGTCCAGCTTGACCAGCTCCTGCCGGACAGCAGCCATGATGTCTACCTCCGGGCCGGCCACATGGATCCGTTCCAAAAGGTCATAGATGATTTTGATACGTCTTCTCATGCTGCGCCTCCTTCTATGCGCTTTTCAAGCTGTTTGATTTTCGCCACTAGGATGGCAATAAACTCTTCATACCGGAGGAAATAAATGAGCTCTCCGGTTTCCTCGTCAACGTCTGCGATCCATCCGCCAAACTCTAGTGCATCCACTTGGGCAATGTCCATGGCTGCTTTGGCGTTCTGAGCAGTGAACCCAGTGTGGAACCGATTAGAGGTGCCATTGTTCAGCTTGTAACGATAAGGCACCAAGTTGTCGAACATGGTCAGATATTTTTCAGGCAGCTCCTCAATGTCGTGTTTACAGTTGGCGTCCGATTGAGAGATGGCGGAATTTGTGGAGTAGATCTGTCCCCACAGATAAGAGGACCCGCCCAAAGCCGGGTTAAATCCAGAGCCGGGACGGAAATACCCCGTCTGGAATAGATAGCTGTTGCCGCTTACCACTACACCGGCACCGCCGCTTGTGATATACATCTGATTGGTAGTGCCGTTATAGGTCATTTTTGCACCGGAAGAAGTAACCACAACTTCGCTGTTCCCCTTCATCATGTGCATTCCTGCACTGCCATCGTTTGCCGATGTTGTGTAGCCCAAGTAGCCGCCAATGGTCGTGCCGGTTTGGGTAGAGTAAACAGTCATGGATCCGCCCAGGTGCAAGGCGTCAGTATAGATGGAGTTAGAATAGATTTTGCTGCCGTCAATATAAGTGCGGCCGCCAGACACCTTTTTGACGGAGGCAAATTCATCGGAAGTTTCTTCCGCAATGTCCATAGCAGAATTCGCAATAGACTCCGCATCCCAGGCCAGGTCATAGGCCGAATCCGCCCGCTCCTGAGAAGCTA
>JAZQMD010000161.1:0-2546 GCA_045543215.1 Oscillospiraceae bacterium | reverse complement strand
CAGTACGATAGGGTCCATCCACTGACTGTTGCTGCCGGAACCAATCATATGCTCAAAGGTGTAATACCGGGATTGCTCCAAGGCATCTGCGCTCTCATCCTTGGGGATGCAGGCAGAAGCCGCCATGGAGATACCAATCTTAGGCTGCTTTTTTGCATGCTCCCGAATCACCTTAACGCCTTCACCGTGGGCAAGGAGCATATTTCTGATGATCTTCCGTGCGGACAGGAATTTGCGCTTAAATGGTGCGCTGCCGCCGGTGATGTATCCCATCATAATGAACATCTGCGGTTCATTAAATGTGATCCACCAGGTTACATCCGCTGACAGTTCCTCCATAATGACCTTTACATAGTCGCAATAATAGCCGATGGTTTTTGTGCTCTCCCAGCCGCCTTCTTTTTCAACCCACAGGGGCAGATCCCAATGGTAAAGGGTTACAATGGGCTCAATGCCTGCCCTATGTAGCTCCATGATCAGGCTGCGGTAGAATTCGATACCCTTAGGATTGACCTTCCCCTTTTCGGGTATCACACGGGACCAGCTGATGGAAAAACGATAGGATTTTAATCCCATCTGCTTCATCAGTGCTATATCCTCTTTGTAACGATGATAGTGGTCCCAGGCCACATGGCAGTTTTCTCCGTTTTTCAGTTTTTGAGGATTTGCCACATCCCAGATGCTGGGAGATCTTCCATCCTCATTCCAGGCACCTTCCACCTGGGCTGAGGCGCTGGCCGCACCCCACAGGAAATTCTCGGGGAATATCATATATTCGCCCACCTTTTTAGTCTTTTTGATTATTGAGCCGTCCATCTAAAACTGGACGAGCAGTCGCTTGTTTCTTATCCTTGTTGTATTCAAAAAAGCCCATAGGTCCCCAGTAATCCGGACCTGAGTGACTACCTCCATAACAGTGGATACCCACCACACCATGGTCCTTACACCATTGCACAAAGTCAAACAGCATTTGAGCCTGTCCCTCTCCAGTATGGGGATATCCCTTGATCATTTTATTCCAGCTTTTGTATGCACCACTCCTCATCTCACGAGCAGGATAGGCGTACTCTGCAACAAAAACAGGTAATCCACACTTGTCTGAAATATCCAGGATCAGTTTTTTATAAAACTTCATGGGATCAAAATGGAATGTGGGAACGCTGGGAAAAATGGATAGTCCGGCATAATCGAGTTGACAACCATTCTCCTTTAGGGTGTTGAAGAATGTTACTACACTATAGCTGCTGGCTGTCAGTGTGGCCAGATGCGCAGAGAACTTCGCATCCGGCTGGACCTTTCGAATTCCCCGCTGCGCAGCCGCCATGAGTTTTCCTGCATAATTCCAGCAGTGCTTTTTGAGAAAGCTTGCACCGTAATTGGGTTTCATAAAGGTCTTTACGTCGTTCAATTTCTCGAGTTTCGGGCTGACCACAGTTTTCAAACCAACATTGATACCTGCAAATCCAAGATTAGCCTCATTTCCCAGATCCCAGCAGCTTACTTGTACTCCAGTATCGAGAATAATCTTCGCTACCAGCGAAGCATAGGCCTCGATTACCGGTTCCATCTCCTCAATGGTCATTTCCTGCCATTGCTTTCCTTTTTGGAGTGCATAAATCTCAGGATAGTATTTGAAGTTTGGGGCCTGCTGGAAGGAAACGTCCATGTAATAATCAGCGAAGGTCAGCTCAATTTTGATAGGAACACCTGCGTCCTTCGCAATCTGACACATCATAAGTCCATATTCCAATGACAGATCGCTATGCCCGTCGGATTTATCATACGCTACACCAAATCGATCCGTAATGTTACTGATGCGAGCAAAGGATTCATTAAAGCCTGCGGCCTTCAACATTTTTTGCAACCCAACTCTGTCTGTTGCAGTTGTGGTGCCATTGACATATGTAGCGCTATCAGGAAACTTGTCAGCATCACAGGATAGGCGAAACGGACTTTGATGATTCATAGATTTCTGATTCACCCTGTTACCCCCCTGTTATTCTTGTTATTTCATACCTTTTGCATTGGCGCTGCTGGTGCCGACATAGACCTCATAGCTTTCATCCAGTACCCAGCCACCGGGGGTCCAGAACTTCATATCTTCCTTGGAAACAGCGATCTCGACTGTCTTTTCCTCACCGGGATTCAGCTCCACACGCTTGAAGCCCTTCAGAAGCTTCACAGGACGGTCATCGCCGTTGGCAGCACCCTGGGAGCCCACATATACCTGAATAACCTCGGCGCCGGTGTACTTGCCGGTATTCTTTACAGTTGCAGTAACATTCAAATGGTCTCCAACTTCGTCAATGGATACATTGGTAGTTTCAAAGCTGGTGTAGCTCAAGCCATAACCAAAGGGATAGGCCGGAGACTTATTTTCCTTATCCAGCAGGGTGTAGCCGTGGTAGTAACCATAGTCAATAACATAGGGCTTCTGTCCAATACCGATGATGGGGGGATAATCCTCCTCAGTCTTGGCGACGGTGAAGGGCAGCTTGCCGCCGAAGTTCTTATTGCCGCACAGGAGGTTTGCCAGAGCAGTACCG
>JAZQMD010000160.1:0-7096 GCA_045543215.1 Oscillospiraceae bacterium | reverse complement strand
CCCCCTGCGTCCTCCCCCTTACCCAGGCGTAGGTACTCTCCCAGTCCCAAGGAACATGCCACTTCGTGCAGGCTGTCTTCACACACCAGGGCAGCCCGGGTACGGGTTAGTTCTCCCTCTGGCATCTGAAGATGGGTACGGTAGAGATAATCTGCCACCACCATACCAAGTATGGAATCCCCCAAAAACTCCAGCCGTTCATTGCTGGCACTTCCCTCTCCCCGATGTTCATTGGCATAAGAACTGTGGGTCAGAGCATGGCGCAGCAACGCCGGATCTGTAAACTGGTAGCCTAGCTTGTCCTCCAGTGCCTTCATCTCAAGTTACCTCCCGTGGCAAGACAGAAAGCCTTACGGGCCTTCCTCAATCATAATCCAAGAGCCCCGCCGGCGGCGAGGCTCCCAATGAGTCCTTTTACAGCTCTAAACGATCCTGCATATATTGATACAGGTCACCCACAGTTATTATGGAAGAAAGATCCTCCTCCTCCATTTCATCTAAGCCAAACTCAGTCTCCAACGCAATGGACAACTCCACTAAATCTACGGAGTCTGCACCCAGATCATCCTCAAAAGCGGTATCAGCCGTTACGGTGGCAGAATCCACGCCAAACTGCTCGGCAATCAGTATACACAGCTTTTCCAACATACGTCACGCAGCTCCTTTAATACAGCGAAAATTTAGTAACACCATAATAGGGGGAAAAATGCGATGTGTCAATAGTGTTTACATATATTTTTTGCCCTATCTACCTGTGTAAAATTGGAATACCTCCCATGTTCCATCCTTCTGTCTTCTTCAATCCCAAGCTACCTTTTATACCTCCGCTTGGGTATTCTTTGTCGGAAGACGCATGTGATCTATATTATCGGTAATATCCTCAATAATTCCAGAATTAGCAAAGGCCACCGCTTGGCGTATAGCATTTTTCATCGCATATCCATCGGAGGATCCATGGGCTTTAATCACCGGCCGGGCGATGCCGATAAGAGCAGTTCCCCCCACTTCATCGGAGTTTAGCAAATTTTTAAACTCCCTTAATCCATCTTTTACCAGCAAGGCGGACAGCTTGGTCAACACACTTTTTTTAAACAGTTTCTTTACCTCTCTAGCGAGGAAAAGGCCTGTGCCCTCCATAGTTTTTAAAAAAATGTTTCCAGAGTATCCATCAGATACAATCACGTCTATCCCTCCCTCTACTGCTTGGCGGGCCTCCACGTTACCAATAAAGTTGATGCGCCCCTCTTCCCCCGCTTTTTTCAGCAAAGCGTACGCATCCCGCTGAAGATCAGTGCCCTTGGATGGTTCTGTCCCAATGTTCAAAAGCCCTACCCTGGGTTCCGGGCGTTTAAGCACCTGCTCTGCGTAATAACTACCCATAAAAGCAAACTGAAGGAGGTACTCCGGGGTGCATTCAGCAGTTGCCCCACAGTCGATGAGCACAGCTGAACCGGTTCCGGTTGGAATGAGAGGCGCCATAGCTGCCCGGCGGATCCCTTTGATACGTTTTGTCACCAGGGTAGCCCCGGCCAGCAATGCTCCAGTAGAGCCTGCAGAGACAAAGGCATCCCCCTTTCCATCTCGCACCAAATTCAGGCCCACAGTGAGGGAGGAATCCTTTTTTTCCTTAAACGCAGTAGCTGGGTTGTCATTCATATCTATCACCTGGTCGGCATGGGCAATCTCCATCCCGGCAGGCAGATCAGCCACACCATTGTCCCGGAGTGCCTTAAGGATTTCTTCCCCACGCCCCACCAGAACAATTTCCACACCATACTCCTTCACCGCAGCCAGTGCACCCTGAACGGGCGCGGCGGGTGCGTTGTCCCCTCCCATCGCATCAACAATGATCCGCATACTGGATCCCTCCCTTTCTTTGCTTTTATCAACTGTGGAAAATATATTTTTATCTACGGGAGTGATGCCTCATTTCTCTCCAGCAGAACTTATTATTCTCTTTAAGGACACACATCACAGTGCCAACCTCTCCAGTATATTCAGCGCGCGCATAGCCAGTTCCCCATTCTTGTTCCGCTTACCCTTAACCCTATGTTCTAAGGGTGGAATAATTCCAAAATTTACATTCATCGGCTGGAAATCAACCACACCTTCATTGGAGATATACAAAGCCAACGCGCCGATAGCAGTCTCCTGAGGAAAATCTACCGGGGAATGGCCCATCAGGCGGTGGGCCAGTTCCACAGCGCACAGGAAACCGGATGCGGTAGACTCCACATAGCCCTCCACCCCGGTAATTTGCCCGGCAAACATGAGCCTTGGCTGGTTACGCACACGGTAATAACGATCCAACAACCGGGGGGAATCCAGAAAGGTATTGCGGTGCATCACCCCATAACGCACAAACTGAGCCTGCTTCAGGGCCGGGATCATTGAGAATACCCGCTTCTGCTCTCCCCACTTTAAATGCGTCTGAAAGCCCACCATATTATACAGGGAACCTGCCGCATCATCCCGGCGTAACTGTACCACAGCATAGGGCTCTCTCCCCGTTTTCGGATCTCGCAGGCCCTTTGGCTTCAATGGCCCAAAGCGCAAGGTATCCACTCCACGCCGGGCCATAACCTCCACGGGCATGCAGCCCTCAAAAACGCGTGCGTCCTCAAAGCCGTGGACTTCCGTCTCCTGAGCAGTAGTGAGTGCCTTCCAAAAGGCCAAGTACTCTTCCTCATTCAATGCGCAGTTAACATAGTCCGCTGTCCCCTTGTCGTAGCGGGAGGCAAACCACGCCTGATCCATATCAACGCTTTCAAAGGTGACAATAGGTGCGGCGGCATCAAAAAAATTAAGGTATTCTCTATCGGGAAAAATGGCTTTTAATTCTGCCGCCAGCGTATCGGAGGTGAGAGGGCCGGTTGCAAAGATCACCTGGCCCTCATCTGGAATCGTGGTGACCTCCCCTTCTGTAACAGTAATCTTAGGATGGGTCCGCACCGCCTGGGTGACCGACCGGGCAAACCCCTCCCGATCTACTGCCAAAGCCCCACCAGCCTCTACCCGGTTTTGATCGGCACAATGCAAAATAAGGCTTTTACAACGGCGCAATTCTTCTTTAAGCAAACCTACTGCGTTTTCCAGCTGATCGGAGCGCAAGGAGTTGGAGCACACCAATTCCCCAAATTGGGGGCTGTGGTGGGCAGGAGTCATTTTGTTCGGCTTCATCTCTCGCAAATTCACGGTAATCCCCCGCTGAGCCAGCTGCCAGGCTGCCTCACATCCCGCCAGCCCCGCACCAACGATGGTAACTGCTTCCATAGGACTTACTCCTCCCCGGTACCGGCCTTTTTCTTCGCTGAGGCTTTTTTCTTTGTTGGCGCCTTTTTTCCTCTTTGCTTTTTTGCCGTGGCCTTCTTCTCCTCAGCCTTTTGGGTGGCTACCTTCTTCCCCGTCGGCTTCTTTCCGCTCTTATCCACCTCTTCCCCAGCGGGTTTAGCAGCCTCTGCGTCGGTGTCCTTCTTCTTCTGATAGCCACCGCGCTTGTCCTCGGGCGTAAAATTGGTGCACTTCTCATTGATACAGAATGGTCGCTTAAAGCCCCGGCCTGATTTTTTAAACATAGTCTGACCGCACACCGGGCAGTCATCCTTCACAGGTACATCCCAGGTCATGAAATTACAGTGCTTTTCATCCTTATCCCGGTTATGCTCACACCCATAATAGGTGTACCCTTTTTTAGAGGTCTTTTTCAGGATACGCCCACCACAGATGGGGCACTTTCCGGGCATTTCCACCACAATAGGCTGGGTATGCCCGCACTCGGGCCAGCCTGGACAGGCCAAAAATCGACCAAACCGCCCCGACTTCACCACCAGATTACGGCCGCACAGGGGGCAAATCTCATCGGAGACTTCATCTGGTACCTTGATGCGCTCCCCATCCAAAGCACTCTCTGCCTCCCCCAGCTCCTTTTCAAAGCTAGTATAAAAGCCCCGCAACACGTCTTTCCAATATACCTTGCCCGTCTCCACCTGATCAAGCTGCTCCTCCATATGTGCGGTGAAGGCAGTATCAACAATGTCGGGAAAGCGCTCCTTCATCAGTCCGGTGACCACTTCTCCCAATGGGGTGGTACGCAGATGCTTCCCCTCCTTGACTACATATTCCCGGTCCATGATGGTAGAGATGGTGGGCGCGTAAGTGGAGGGGCGGCCGATCCCCTTCTCCTCCAGAGCACGGATGAGGGTAGCCTCAGTATACCGGGCCGGGGGCTGGGTAAAGTGCTGCTCCGGCTCCAATTCCCTGAGGGAAAGGGACTCCCCCTCTTTTAAATCCGGAAGAGGAGAATGCTTAGCCTCCGTCTCCTCATCCTTCCCTTCCTCGTATACAGCGGTAAACCCTGAAAACTTCAGGGATGAGTGGTTTGCCTTAAACACATAACCGGCACTCTCCACATCAATGGAGACGCTGTCGTAAATGGCTGCAGACATCTGACTGGCCAAAAAACGGCTCCATATCAGCCTATATAGGCGGAACTGATCGCTGGTCAGGTCTTTTTTGATATCCTCTGGAGCAAGATTTACATCGGAAGGGCGGATGGCCTCGTGAGCATCCTGCGCCCCCGATTTCGCCTTGTACTGCCTGGGCTGGCCGGGATAATACCGATCTCCGTAACGGCCCAAAATGAACTGCCGGGCAGCGGCAGTCGCCTCATCAGACAGACGCAGAGAATCGGTACGCATATAGGTGATAAGACCAACAGTACCCTCCCCGGCGATGTCCACCCCTTCATAGAGCTGTTGGGCGATGGACATAGTGCGACGTGGGGTCATATTCAGCTTGCGGCTGGCCTCCTGCTGGAGGGTAGAGGTAATAAAGGGAGGCGATGGATTGCGGGTCTTATCCTGTCGCTTGACCCCTTTGACAGAGAAAGAGGCAGAGCGTACCGCCGCAGCTACTTTCTCCATCTCTTCCTGGCTGCTCAGCTCCATCTTTTTCTCCCGACCGTGGAAGGTGGCCCGAAAGCCTCCAACATTGGGTGCGATGCGGCTCAGATCGGCCTCCAGTGTCCAGTATTCCTGGGGCTGGAAGGCGCGGATCTCCTCCTCCCGCTCCGCAACCAGCCGGGTGGCTACAGACTGCACTCGCCCGGCGCTCAGACCCCGGCGGATTTTTTTCCACAAAAGCGGAGAGAGCTGATAACCCACAATACGGTCCAAAATACGGCGAGCCTGCTGTGCATCCACCAGAGCCTGATCAATTCCCCGGGGATTGGCAATGGACTCCGTAACCACCTTTTTGGTGATCTCATTAAAAGTCACCCGATAAGTCTTCTCCGGTGGAAGCTCCAGCATAGCCTGAAGGTGCCAGGAAATCGCCTCCCCTTCCCGGTCCGGGTCGGTGGCCAGATAAACCTTGTCGCTGGCCTTAACCGCCTTTTTCAGCTGATCAATAACCTCTCCCTTATCCTTAATGGGCTGGTAGTCCGGCTGAAAGTCATGCTCTACATCCACACCTAGCTTACTCTTAGGCAGGTCACGCACATGCCCCATAGAGGCCTGTACCTGAAAACCGGGCCCCAAATACTTGGTAATGGTTTTTGCCTTGGCGGGGGACTCTACGATAACCAGGTTTTGTTTCGACATGCTCGTTACTCCATTTTCAATTTAACTTGAGATTGAAACCGTCTGCCTGGCTCCTGGCTAACATAGCCCTGCAGCTCCAGAATCGATAGAGCGGAGAGTATCCGGCGCGCTGGAATTTGGGTCAGCTCTATCAAATCATCAGCAATACGGGGCTTGTCCTCCAAGGCCAGCAAGATATCCCGCTGGTCGTCCGTTAGCTTGTCTCGCAGTTCGCTCCAAGAAAGGCAGACCACATCCGAGCCGGTCGACTCCTTCTTACCTACCGACCGCCCGGAACGCTCCATATCTGGCTTTGGTCGGGACACCCGACTGTGGGATACCTCCGGCGGAAGAGGTGCACGCAATCGCAACGCACCGGGAAAGCGATCCACATACTCTTCCAACACATCCAGGGCGTTTCGCACCAGCTTGGCAGCTCCCTCACTAATAAGCTGGTTAGTTCCCGCGCTTGTAATCACATCCACTGGACCGGGGACAGCAAACAAATCCCGGTTCTGCTCCTCCACATGCTGCACAGTGCGCATGGAACCGCCGGTCAAGTCGCTCTCCACCACCACAACCCCAACAGAAAGACCACTAATGATACGGTTACGGAATGGAAAATGCTCTCCTCTGTGCTCCGTTCCCGGAGGATACTCGCTAATGAGCGCTCCCACTGAAGCTACATCCTCATACAGAATTCGGTTACAGTGCGGATAAATAACATCGATGCCACCGCCCAAGACAGAGACCACCGAACCACCGCCTTTCAGCGCTCCCCGGATACAAGCTGTATCGATGCCCTCGGCAATGCCGGAGGCCAGCACCGCACCACTGAGGGCCAGTTCCAAAGCGATCTCCCCACCAATCTTTTCTCCATAAGGGGTACATTTGCGGGTACCTACCATACCAACTACCACCTTTTCATCAAAGGAAATCTCCTTTCCCTTGACGTAGAGCACGAGGGGCGGCTCATAAATATTGCGCAGCCGCTCTGGATAGGCTGCATCTTGGCAAGTCATGATCCGGATTCCCAACCGCTCACAACTCCCCAACACCATGTCTACCCTGGCCAATTCCTTCTGCTCCAAAGCCTTTTTGGCTCGATCGCCCAGACCTGGTACCCGGGAATATTCTAAGGGATCGGCGAAAAAAATGGCCTCCGGCGTACCAAACCACTCCAGCGCCTGCCGGGCCTCTTTCACCCGCAATCCTTTGCGAGTAGCCAGCCAGACCCAATATTTCATACTCGCCACAGGTCTCACCTCCACCTCTATCCGGATGGCTTGGTTTTACAAAATCCCTCCCACAAGATTACGGAAGCGGCGATGGCTGCATTAAGGGACTCACATTGCTGCATCATGGGAATCTTTACCGTTCGGTCACACAACTTCAAGGCCTCAAGGGAAACTCCCTTGCCCTCGCTTCCAATAATCATAGCGCATCGGGAAAGATTTACCTTTCGAACATCTACAGCCTTTCGCCTCAGGGCAGCGGCATAAATCGGAAGCCCCGCC